>JAUIFT010000038.1 GCA_030430345.1 Calditrichia bacterium
TCCAGAAAGTCTGAACCAACAACGATCGCGCTTGCCAGGGTTGCCTGTACCAATTTTGTATGATGGAATTTACAATCCTGGAAGAAGCTGTGCTTAAAGTTGGCATTGGTCAGATTTGTATTGGTGAAATCCACACCAATAAATACAGACCGACTAAAGGAAGCGCTTCTCAAATCCAAATTACTAAAGTCAAATTCTTCAAAAACAACTTTGTCCAAGGTTACCGGCGCAACAGAATGCTCGATATTCCCACGGAGCTTCTTCAGATATGCTTTTTTGTCCGGAATATGCTGCCAGCAGTAATGTGTAAATGAGATGGGTTTGAAAGGACAACCATCTATCGCGCATTTATGATAAGACATATAATACCTCGTTTAAAAAAAATGATAAAATTCCCCAATCTACTATATTTTCAGGCCTTATAATAAAAAAAAAATGTTAATTTTACAACAAAAAAATAAAAAAGAGGTTTCATAAACTGAAAATGTACTATATATTTTTTGATTTTGTATTTTGTGACTTTTACTACATCATTGCCACTTTAGCACTTGCAGTCAATAAATAATAAACCTTACCGCTTCTTTTTTCAGTAAATAACCGCCCGTTCTTATAAAATTACCCGCAAGACGTAATTTTTTGAATATTTTTTCATCCCGGCAGAAACCTGTTAATACCGGAAATTATGTGAGAATTTTTATGATTTATTTTCTGGTAGGTTCCGATGTGGTAAGTTTTCCGGCAGGTAAAAAAGTATAGAGCAGCGCAAAAATACCGGCACTGTTAAAAGCTGTCAGCTGCAATGTAAAAAGGCTCATCAAACAATATGCGATCCCCGCCGCCGCCACACCGTTGCTGATAGGATCATCAGCCATCAGTCCCCGGAATATTCGAATAAGAAAAATAGCATAGATTCCCAACAGCAGCAGCACCCCGAGAATGCCCTGATCCATCCATGCTTGTAAAATATCCGCTTCCCAACTGCCGATGTAATTATCTATCAGGCGGTTACGGCTTTTTAAGCCATGCCCGAAGAAAAGGTAATCGTAACGGTTGTTTACCAAATTTTCCCCGGTAATTCGAAACACGTCAGCGACGATCCGGTTACGATCGCTGGTGAAATTTACCGGTGGCGCCGGTTTTTCTGCGGATACTGAAACCGGTGGTCGATAGAAAGGATTAATGCGCCCATCCTTCGCGGTTATGATCAGCAAAACCAATATTAGCGGCAGCGCCAGAATAATTCCCCATTTCGTGACATCGGTTTTCTCAAAACGTAGTTGCTTTCGCATATATTTCATAAAAACGATAACTGCCCAGACCAGCAAACCAAGAAACAGCCCGAGAAAGGCGCTGCGAGTGTAGGTCCACCAAAAGGGGATAAATTGCAGGTAGAGAATGCCCGTCCAAAGCATTACTTCCCGGACGGATTTTTGGTGAAGCAGCATGCCACAAGTGAGTGGAATTGTCGCCGCCAGTAAAGCGGCGAGGGTAAAGTAACTGCCAAAGAAGCCTTTCGTACGGGGGAGTCCTTGAAAGTAAAAATATATGCCGGCGCAAGCGGCAAGGGCGGCGAGGCCCAAAAGCCAGGGGAGCCATTTCCCGGTTTCCGGATAACGATATTTCCGGTGATAGTAAACAATCGGGATGCTACCTAACAATACCAGGTGCGGCATTAGCTTGGGAAGAAACTTTCCGTCAAAACTAACCATTCCAAATGCAATAAGTCCGGAGATAAAAAATCCCAGAATCAACTTATTCATAGTGGATTGCCACAACTCTTTCCGGAGAAACAGCAATGGCAATAGCAATAGGAATAACATCACCGCGCTGACCTGCAGAAAAATATGACTGATGGTCAAGCCAAGGGTATATCCCCAGATGAGATATTTCGGCCAGGTAGGGTCGCTCCGGAAATATGAATTAATAGGCATTTTCACCCCGGATGATTTCCAGAAAGGTCATGATGATGATCTTCAGATCGAACCACAATGACCAATTTTCGATGTAGTAAATGTCATAACGGGTACGGTCTTCGATCGGAGATTGGCCGCGCATCCCATTTACCTGCGCCCAGCCGGTCATCCCGCAGCGGAAGCGATGCCGCTCGATATAATTCGGGATACTCGCCTGAAACTGATCGACAAAATGGCGGCGTTCCGGGCGCGGCCCGACCAGACTCATCTCCCCACGAATAACGTTGATTAACTGCGGCAACTCATCCAGACTGCTGCGCCGCAGAAATTTTCCTATCGCAGTCACCCGGGGATCTTCCTTTTTCGCCCATACCGGTCCGGTAGCAGCTTCTGCATCGACCCGCATGGAACGAAATTTTAACATATTGAATTCGTTTCCGTCCAGACTAATCCGTGGCTGCACATAAAAAACCGGTCCGCGGGAACTCAGCTTGATCAGTGCACCAATCAATAAAAAAAGTGGGGACAGTGCCAACATACCGAGAACGGAAAGTATAATATCAAAACTGCGCTTGATGAATCCCTGCCAGCCGGAAAGGGCGAACGATTTAAGCTGCAGCAGCGGAATACCGGCGATCTCCAGCACCTGGAATTTCGGGGTGAGCAAATCGAGTACATCCGGCACGTAAAACAGTTCCAAATTTTTCCCTTCCGCGGCCTGTATCACCGTTAAAATTTCGCCATGGTCTTTGGCTGGAAAAGAGATAACAACAGCATCGAATGCCGGGTTTTCCGCGAATAATCTGCTCATATCTTTCACTGATCCAAAGTGCGGTGATGCCAGCGCTTCCACCGGCGCTTCGGAGATATATCCGGCGATTTCAACATTATAATTGGCATCGGATTGCAAGCGGCGGTGTATCCGCAGCAGATTTTCCCGGCTCCCCACCAGGCAGACCCGTAAGGCATTAAATCCTTTGCGGAGAAACTTGCGCTTTAAACGATGGAACAGCCACCTTTCCAGCAGCAGAAAGATATTCAGGTTCAGGTAGATAATCATAAATACCAGGCGGGAATAGGAGAAATCCCGGTAGAGAAAGGCACCGCTCATCGCAAAGAGAATTCCCAGAAAGGCAACTTTCAGAATCACCGGCAGGTCCTGGGTAAACTTACTGTAAAAGCGGCTGCGGTAAGCATAGAACATCCCGAACAACAGCAGCATAACGACGGAGAGAAACCCGGCAAAGAAGAGATATTCTTCGAAAGGCGGGAGTCCTTTTGTTACCGGAAAGATGTGGGTCAACGGAGAATAAAAACGGAGGTAATAGGCCGCAAGCACTGCCAGAAAGACGGTCAGCACATCGGCAACCATTTTGAGAAACGGCACGAATAAATTGCGTTTATAGAGATTGCTCTGCATTCAACTACATCGCGTTTTTATTTTCGATTAGCAAAATAACTATTCACTTTTTCATTGATAAAGCGATCGATTTCCCGGCGGAAACGGTCGCTGCCAAACTTTTCGGCATGGCTATGAATAAAGGTTGCATTCCAGCTTAACTCTTCAAATTGCGCGATAGCCTGGGCGAGAGATGCTTCGCTTTGGGCATCAAAGAACACACCGCTGCAGCGTCCTTCGTTTTTACCATCGAAACCGATAATCGTTTCCATCGCGCCACCTTTCCGGTAGGCGATCACCGGTTTCCCACAGCTTTGCGCCTCCACCGGCACAATCCCAAAATCTTCTTCCCCGGGAAAAATCAGGGCCTTGCAATTTTGCCCGAACTCCTGCAGCTCCTGGTCGGAAACCCAATCGAAAAAGCGGATATGCTTACCGGCAATCGCTTCCAGCTTTTCCTTTTCCGGACCACTGCCAACAATATATAACGGTTTTTCCAGCTGGTTAAATACCCGTACCGCCAGGTCAACTTTCTTGTAAGGCACCAGGGCGGAAATGATCAGGTAATAATCTTTACTAGCCTTGCTGAGGGGAAAACTGGCGGTATCTACCGGGGGGTAAATGACCGTGGCATCCCGCCGGTAATATTTTTGAATACGCCGGGCGACATGGCGGGAATTCGCAATGAAATAATCTACCCGGTTCGCACTGGTAACATCCCATTGACGCAGATAGTTGGCAAAGAAGGGAATTATTTTTCGCTGCAGCCAGCCGATCCGGTCCGCACCAAAATACGCTTCATACATATCCCAGACGTAACGCATCGGGGTATGCATATAGGAAATGTGCAGCGCATCCGGCGGGGTTCGTACCCCTTTCGCCACACAATGAGAAGTGGAAATGATCAGGTCGTATCCCTTAAAATCCAGCAACTCGATTGCCGTCGGGAACAAGGGCAGGTAGTAGCGATAACGCTTCCCTTTTCCCGGTAAATTATCGATAAAAGAGGTAATTATTTTTCGATTGCTGATTGTCTCGGAAACGGTGCCGGTGTTATGCAGCAGCGTGAACAGATCTGCCTGCGGATAGCGCTTGCAGAGAATTTCCAGCACTTTCTCTCCACCGCGCATGCCGGTCAGCCAATCATGCACCAGGGCAACTTTCAGATGATTCGTCTTCATTCCCAAATCAATTCCTTTTCCATTCAGTCGGAAAAAATACGTTATAATTTTTTGTGGTCATATTGTTTTCTCATTTTTCAAACCCATTAGGCAATTCGGAATTCCGAATTTTTATAGATTTCTTAGCGCCTGCCAGTCATTACGCCGGGGCAAAACAAACTCGCGGAAAGATAGACCGGTTATGCTGCGATAAAAATATGCGGTCAATGATGCTGCTATTATGTAGGATATACTGGCACTAATTGCCGCGCCGCTGATGCCGTAGCGGGGAATCAGCCATAAATTTAAACCGAGGTTCACGATAAAATTTACTGCGCTGGCATATAAATCGTATTTCGGCAACCCGCGGGCGGCAAAATCCGCCGACAACAATTTCGGCAGCGTGATGGCAATAATCCCCGGCAACAAATAGAGCAACGGTTTTACTGCCGGATTATACTCCGTCGAGAAAACCAGGGGAATCAACCAGTGCGCCAATAGCGCGAGCAGTCCGGCACCAATAGTAACAATCAACAAATTCAAGCGGGCGATCAGGGGCATCTTCTCCTGATTCGTTTCGGAATAGGCAGCGGCCGGCAACATCACGATGCGTACCGATTTGGTCAGGTAATGCAATCGCTCGCCAATAATCACCGCCACATAATAATAGGCGACTTCTGTTTGAGAGAGGAAATAGCCGATGAGCAAAAGATCCGCCCGGTAGATCAAAAAAACGAGCAGGTTGGTGACCATTATCTGGCTGCCGTAGCGAAAAGTGGCGCGGCTGATGGTTTTATCCCAGGATAATTTTAGCGGTAAAATACTTTTCCACCAGATATAAATCCCCGGGAGCAGCCAGGATGTAGCAAACGTAAATAGCGCCGCCGCCACCGTCAGCGTATTGGTAAGATAGAAGCCGAGCAGCAACAAGAAATAGATCAGCGGGCGAAAGAGGATATTCCCATTATAGCGATTGAACTGCTGGCGCCCCAACCAGATGTTCCCTCCGTATTCATGGAGAATCGCCGCAAACAACAAGTAGATACTCCACCAGAGCCCATCACCGGCCAACGCCAATTCTGTCGCACTAAACAGGAGTTTATGCCCCTCTGCCAGGATAAATGCGATAATCGCCAGCACACCGAGGAGGTAAAGGGCGATTCCGTTGATGATGGTAGTGCCTAGAAAACGTTTTTCCGGAAAGCGGCGATTCCCGATATAATAAAGTATAGCGGTTTCCAGCCCCATGTTGGTGCATTTGTTGATGATTTCCGGCAGCAGAAGAATGGTCACCATCACCCCGAAAGCGGCCGGCCCCAGCCAGCGGGCTGCCAGGACGTTATTAGCGACGGTCATCGCAAAAGTCAGTAATTGCACGACAAAGGTGATACCGATAATGTTTCGGAGAGAGGTTGTCATATTAATGTGGGACGGCAGGGGGAAATGCTAACGGCGGATAAAACAATATTCCTCGCCACTTGGCGCGGCGTAGAACAAGCGATATCCTTTTTCGTTCAAAGCCTTTACTGCGCCAGCAGTTTCCGCCAGCGAGACTTCCGGAAAGCGGTGATGGAATTCCACCAGGATTTGTTCGATCTCAAAATTCCCGGCAAGAATATCTTTCAGCACTGCGTATTCCGCCCCTTCGATGTCCATCTTCAAAATGTCTATCTTTTTATGCCCCAGCGTTGCCATTATTGTCTTCAGGCGGTTTACTGCCACTTCGATTTTCCCGCCGGCCGTTGCATCCCGCGTTAAGATTGTGTGGGATACATAGTCCGGGTTTTCCGGGGGGAAAAACGAAGTGGTGCCGTCATAATCGGCAATGCCATATTCTGCCAGTTGGAACTCTTCGGGCACATTTTGCGCCTTAACCCAGCGGATCGATCGTGGCGTGGGATCAAAGGCATGGATCTTCATGCCATATTTCCCGATCAGGGAAAGATCAAAAGTAATGTCTTCCCCGATCCCAAAGGAGTAGACAACGCTATCGGCCGTGATGTTATCCGGGCAGATCATCCAACCGCCATAATCGGAGCCATGCATTTCCATATTGCAGCGCAGCTGGCGGCGATAGTAAAGATCTTTTCCGCTGAGAATCCAGTAGACGCGTCGGATTTTTCTGAGCACTTTTTTAATCATTTACTTACCGTCCATATTTAAGACATTCCGAAGGATCTGAAGGGTGACTTTCGCACAATTTTCCCAGGTAAATTTTTTTGCCCGCGCTTTTCCTTTCTCCCGCAACGAAGACTGCAGTTTTTCATCCTGGAGAATTTGCTGCAATGCGGCAGCGATATCCGCTGGTCTATCCGGGTCGCAAAACAGGGCGGCATCTCCGCAGCGTTCCTGCAAGGACGGGATGGTAGAGGCGATGACCGGGCAACCGCAAGCCATTGCCTCGATCGGCGGTAAGGGAGAGGCTTCATAGAAAGAGGGGAATACCAGCGCGGCGGCACCGCGGTAGAGCTTGATCAACTCGCGCGTGTCATTAATCTGCCCTTTGAATTCAACCTGATTGACAATATCCGCCGGCACGCCAAATTCATCGTTGCGGAAAGATTTGCCCCCGCTGCCGGCCACAATCAACTTTACCGGCAGCTTTTCCCGCAGCTGTACGAGCGCCTGCAGGATGCCCTGGGGATTCTTCCGGCGGTTCAAGGCGCCGACATATAATAAGTAAGGCGCTGCTTTTCTTGCAGCATTTGCTAAAGGCGCCTCGGCTGCTTCCCGAAAACGCTCCCCCAGTCCTCCATTTTGGATGGCACTCAATTTATCCTGCACATTCGGATAATACTTTAGAATCGAGGCTTTCTCCGATTCGGAAACGGTAATAACGGCATCCGCCCGGCGGAAGACAGCGGGGATGAGGGTGCGGTAAACGGCCCGAAAAGCGACACTGTAGGCGGCGGGAAAATAGAGATAGGAAAGATCGTGAACGGTAGCGACAACCGGCGTTTTCCCGCGCAGCGAGCGCAGCGGGGCGGTATTTCCGGGGCAGAACAACAATCCATCTTTTGCCAGTCCCGGCAAATTAAGCTGTTCCCAACCGTGCCCCTGCAAATTGCCAGCGCGGTGAAAATCGATGTGATTCAGCGGCAAAGCGTGCAATTCCCCCTGTGCCGGTGCCAGCAACACGAATTTCAGGCCGGCCGTCGCAGAATCCTGATGCGCCAGTAAATTATCGACAGCCAACGCCCATTCATGGGCATATCGTTGCACACCGCTAATCGGCTGGGTTAGAAATCGGCCGTTGATGTAGATCGTTTGAGGATTGGAATTATACAAAAGAATCTCATCGTTAAGTGCAAAGATAAAGGTGAATCCAGACTTAAAAACCGGCTTCAATGAAGCCTGAAGATTATCGCTCTGCGCCGGAAAACGCCAGCGAACATGCTGTTGTTATGGTCCCCTGATATTGCTGTGTTATCGCAGCAATTATCCTTTCAATTTCGGCAAACGGGTCTTTAAGGATTTCACTTCAATCCGCGGATCCAGGAGGCGCTGGTCGAAGACAAAATCACCTGTTTTACGAATTTTCCACTGCTTGCCATGCAATGCGTTCAGGGCGGAAGCGATTTCAAAAAATGTCCATTTCTCATTCGCATCGATCATATACAACCCTGGCGGTTGCTCCTCGGCAATGCTCCAAAGCGCTTCGACGGTATCCGGCAGAAAAGAACAGGCGGGGTACCAGCGGTCACTGGCGTCCACTTTCCCATCCGTTTTCATTTTTTCCGTAAAGAAATCGATCATATTATTCGAGCCGGGGGCGTCACCAATCTGCCAGCCCAGGCGCACCACCCGCGCATCGGGATTTTGATAAAAGACCCGCTCCTCCGCCCGGCGCTTTTCGAAACCGTATCCCTGCGAGGCATCGGGAGTTGCATTCACCGTAAACGGGCCTTTCGCATCGTCGGAAAAAACCATCGCTGTGCTGGTAAAAATAAACTTGATGCTATGTAAACGGGTGATCCAGGCCAGTTCGCTCGACCATTCATAATTTACCAGCCAGGGTTCGTTATCGCGCCCGGTGGTTTGCGAAGCGACGGCAAGATGGAAGACAATATCCGGGTCCACCGTCGAAATAAAATCTTCCATTGCATAATAATCATCTATCGCCACCTTTTTCCGGTTCCAGGGAATTACCTTCACCTTTTTTTGCTTTAAAAAGGCAACCAATGCACTGCCCACTGTGCCACTTGCCCCGGTAACAACTGCTTTCATATCTGTATAACCTCCTGCATTCATGAGACTGCCAATATAAGCACTTTTTCGTTCCCACAAAGGAAAAATCCCGGGAGTTCCCGCTTTAAACATGCTTGCATTTAATTGTAATTATTGCGAACATCATTTTACCAGCGTGGATATTCGGGTTGCCCGAGAAGCGGACGGCAAGGAGCCTTAGACGATAGATCATATTCAAAAAGAACGAGGTATGCGATGAGTGAAAAAATTAAGGTTGTTCAGTATGGTATGGGACCGGTCGGCAACAAGATCACCCGCTATTTATTGGAGAGAGAGCACCTGACGCTGGTTGGCGCTGTCGACATCGATCCGGCGAAAGTCGGCAAAGATGTGGCGGAATTAGCGGGTTTACCGGCGATCAATGTTCCCGTCAGCAACGCCCCGGAACAGCTCTTCCGGGACACGCGTCCGGATGTCGTCATCTTAACCACTACTTCCGATTTGGTGAAAATTCAGCCACAGATCGATCAAATCCTTTCCCATGGCATCAATATCGTTACCACCTGCGAAGAACTGGCTTACCCCTGGAGAACCAATTCGGGCATCGCGGCGGCGATCGACCGGGCGGCGAAAGCGAACAATGCCACGGTATTATCGACCGGGGTTAATCCCGGTTTTATGATGGATTACCTGCCGGTCACCCTCAGCGCGGTTTGCCGGAACATCCACACCGTGCGGGTAGATCGTATTCAGAACGCCGGGGAACGCCGTCTGCCCTTTCAGCAAAAAGTCGGGGTGGGCATTACTACCGAAGAATTTTATCAGCGGGTTGCCGATAAAACGCTGCGCCATGTGGGACTGACCGAATCGATCCACATGATCGCGGATATGCTCGGCTGGGAGCTAAGCAAAACCGAAGATATTGTCGAACCGGTGATTGCTGAGAATCCGGTAAAAACACCGCATTTTGACATTCCCGCCGGACGCGCCCTTGGCGTCAACCAGGTCGGCCGTGGCTATGACAGTAACGGTAAGGAGATTATTACCCTCACTTTCATCGCGGCGCTTGGCGTGCCGGAATCCCTGGAGCGCATCGTTTTCGATGGTGACCCGGGCATCGAGATGAAGATTCCCGGCGGCGTTAACGGCGATGTCGCCACCTGTGCGATCAATGTTAATGCAATACCAACGGTGAAAAATGCCACGCCCGGCTTGAAAACGATGGTTGATATCGCGGCGATCAGTTGTTTTGGCGCTTGATCGCTCTGTAATAAAATGAACGGCCGGGCATTTTACCAATTTGCGCATCGGCTCAGTTCACATATCAGCGACAAATTTTTCCACTGCTATTGGATATTTCCGGAAATTGGTTAACTTTCTGGGATAGGTTAACTTAACGGACCTGCAGTTACTGACTGACCCTCATTGCCACCACCGAGTTCCGTTAAAAAGCAACGATGCGGCAATTATTTTTCCGGCTGGTAAAATGCCGGCGCGGAACGATTAATAACCGGGTACATCTTAATAAAAGGAGATTTCTGGCTATGAGCATGATGAAAGAATTTCAAAAGTTTGCCGTCAAGGGCAACGTCATGGATATGGCAGTTGGTATTATCATTGGTGCAGCATTTGGCAAAATTGTTTCTTCATTCGTTAATGATGTTTTAATGCCCCCGCTGGGCCTGCTGATTGGCGATGTGGATTTTTCCGACCTGGCCATCACCCTGAAGGATGCAGTCGGCGACACTCCGGCGGTATTATTGAAATACGGCGCTTTTATTCAAACCGTCTTCGATTTTGTCATCATTGCATTTGCAATTTTTATGATGGTCCGCTGGATCAATAATCTTAAGAAGAAAGAAGAAGCAGCACCGGCAGCACATCCCAAGCCCAGCGCTCAGGAAGTATTGTTAACGGAAATTCGTGATCTGTTGAAGAAGTGATTAATGCAACTGCCTCTTTCCCGGGCAGCGATGGAATACAAACGTTTTTCAATAGATATTGCAGGTGAAGCAGCTTCTATAGACTTGGAGCTGCTTTCTGTTTATAAGGTTCAAATGCCAACTCAAATCAGGAGAGAACCATGAAACGCATTTGGGATAAACATTTTTTTCTCGGATTAATCACTTCCGGGGTGATTTGCTTTTCGCCCCTCTTCCCACAAACCGTGATCAACGGCTGGCAAGAGATTGCCACGCTGGCAAGCGGAAAGATCCGCTTCAACACACCGGCCCTGTTCGTT
>JAUIFT010000772.1 GCA_030430345.1 Calditrichia bacterium
AAAGTGCTTGAACACGCTATGGGAAATAAAGTTCGCATTTTCTTCCTTACCTGCGGCGAAAAGAAATTCGATACAAATTATGCTAACCTGATTAAGCTGGAAGGCGACGAAGCCAGCCATCCTCTACTTGATAACCTAATGGTTCCCGATAAAGAGAAAAACCTCTCCTATCGACGGATTGATGAACTTGTTGATGAATTTTTCAAAATTGCCCCCGATGGCTTCCAGGACAAAAAATACCGGGAAAAATCCCGCGAGAAAAAAATGGATCTCCATAGATTATTGTTGGAGAATCTCAATCAGGAAGCGTTTGAGCAACTACTCGACAACGAAAGCTATAGTGAAGTTTGCGAGCACGCGCTGAAAGTAGTCGATAAAATTAATTTGATCGCCCCTTCCGAAAAGAAACTATTGAAAGCTGCGCTGGAAAATGAGGATAATAAGGAGTTGTTTGCCAAGCGCCTCTATAACCTGATTCACGATGATCAGGAAATTCGCATCCGTTTTAACCGTTTCGTCAGTTGTTTGAACACGATTGGCGCTCCGAAGTGGACTATTCAAACTTTTTTCATGTTTGTGGCGCATCCGGACAAGTATATTTTTCTGAAACCAACAACCAGCCGTAATGCCGCGGCAGCATTCTCGTTTGACCTTAACTACCGCAAAGAGCTCAATTGGGATACATACTCAACGCTGTTATCATTTGCAGATTATGTTCAGAAAGAATTGGAAGGCGTGGGCGATGCCTTACAGCCGGAAGATATGATCGATGTGCTTTCTTTTACATGGAGTGTCGCTCAGGGTAAACTGATGTAATTCTATTGTCCTGCATCCCCACTTTTCGCCCGGTTAGAATTGTTCTTCGGTTGTAACCGGGCGGTATAGATCCTGTTAAAATTCTGATCTACCCACAGCCGCGCAACAAAAGGCCTATAACTATCCCCGGCATCAATCTCCAGAAAATGTTCGCCATAACTGAGTTTCGTTTCCAGTGGTGAATTCCCCATTTTCTCTCCATCAATAGTGACCTCGCCATTCACCGGAAAAGTTCGCAGTGATAAATGTTTATAAATGGTAACCGGTTTTTCTACCAGGATATGCTGATTTGTTGCGTTTGCCAGATGAACTTTTCTTAGATATGGTTCCGGATCGATCGCTTCTTTGTTAAGGATCAGAGTAAAATGCAGATGGGGACCGGTAACGCGACCAGTATTGCCGGCCCGGCCGATAAATTGCCCTCCAGCGAGGAAATCGCCTTTAGAGACATCAATACTGGAAAGATGATGGTACTTCGAAATAAAGCCGCCCTCGTGCGTTATTTCGATGATTTTTCCCGAGGTTTTATTGGATCCGGTATATGAAATTACGCCACTTCGCCAGGCAAATACCGAATCCCCAATATCCACATCCAGATCTATACCCTTATGAAATTCCCATTCCCGCGATTTTCCAAAAGGGTTGTCACGATAACCAAAGTCGCTGGTGATAATGCGCCATTCTCCCAGGGGATGATAGCTGATTGCTTCCTGGGCAAAAAGTGGCGAAGAAAGGAAGCCGGAGATTAGAAAAATAGCAAAATGGTATTTTAATAGGGGAAAAATCCGGGGAATTAAACATCCGTGTCGAAACGTCTTAATCATCTGTTCTGAAATTTAGGTGTGGCTAAAAAATACCGGCTAACTAAAAAGGATCGTTAACCGGTATAAAATTAATTAAACTGAAGCGAAAAGCAGATTAACCGCTGGTTTTATCCTCGGCTACTTTCTTCAGTTTGTCATTTGCATAAATCGCAACTTCTACCCGGCGGTTTTGCTGGCGACCCGCTGTCGTCTCATTGTCGGCAACCGGCTGCGATTCTCCATAGCCCATTATGGTGAAACGGTTAATGGTTACGCCCTGGCCGGTCAGGAAGTTAGATACAGATTGGGCTCTCTTCTTGGAAAGCTCCAGATTATAATCGTCGGGACCGGTCGCATCGGTATGCCCCTCCAGAAGGATTTCGGTGTCTTGATACTTTTTCAGGATCACTGCCAAC
>JAUIFT010000773.1 GCA_030430345.1 Calditrichia bacterium
TTACCAGGAGTTTTATCATGAAAAATCTTATGTTCCTCGTATCTTTATTGTTCCTTTTTGCTGGCGTTACTTTTACAGCCTGCAGCAGCGAAGATGCATCCGGCGAAGATGCTGCCGCAACAGTGGTGGTGGACGAATCGAAAGCGGAAACCATCAAGCTGGCGGTTAGTGGCATGACTTGCCAGGGGTGCCAGAGCAGCATTACCCAGGCATTAGCGGAAACCAATGGTGTTGTATCCGGTAGTGTTGTTGTTAGCCTGGAAAACAATACCGCGGAAATGAAATATGATCCTGCAATTGCCAGCACGGATGATTTAATCAACGCTGTGAAAGAAGCCGGCTACGAAGCCAGCGTTGGCGAATAATCCGCTGCATCAACCCATGCTATTAATGTTTGACGGGCGCTTCGCCTGAAAGTTAAATTGAAATATCGGAAAAACCGGTATGTGGTAGAATTTGTATCATACCGGTTTTTCATTGGGGTGACCCGAGCCACTGTTGGTCTGCCTGAAATGTAAGGATGTTCGTATATGGAATGGAATGTTTCGCCGGAAATATTTACGATCGGCATGTTCTCGCTGCGCTGGTACAGCCTGATGTTTATCATCTCCTTTTTGTTAGGCTATTACATTATTCAAAAGATTTATAAGGCAGAAAATCTGCCCGAAACTTACATGGATGCGCTTTTCTATTACGCCTTTGCCGCTACAATTATTGGGGCAAGGTTAGGACACTGCCTTTTCTACGCACCGGATTATTATTTCGCCAATCCTTTGGAAATTCTGAAGGTTTGGGAAGGGGGGCTGGCCAGCCATGGCGCGGCGATTGCCTTTCTAATAGCGATTTACATCTATGTCCAACGCCGGGAAGGGCTGCGTTACCTCTGGGTATTGGACCGGGTGGTTATCGTGGTGGCGCTGGCGGCGTTCTTTATTCGTATCGGGAATTTCTTTAATTCGGAGATCCTCGGCAAGGCTACCGATGTGCCCTGGGCGGTAAAATTCGTTCGCCTAAACGAAGGCGGCATGGTGCCGCGGCATCCTACTCAATTGTACGAAGCATTCGCTTATTTGCTAATCTTTCTGTTGCTGTATAAGCTTTACCAGGCGCATAAAGGGAAAATATCCGATGGATATTTTCTGGGATTATTTTTGGTGCTGCTCTTCGGGGTTCGTTTTTTCATCGAATATTATAAGGAAGTGCAGGAACCCTGGGAAAGTGGCTTGTTACTGAATATGGGACAAACCTTAAGCATTCCCCTGGTTGCTGTCGGTGCGTACCTGATTTACCGCTCCCGGCAAACAGAAGCGCAGCCTTTACCGAAGCGATCATCTGCCAAGGCGAAAAAAAAGCAGGCCCGCCGCCGAAAATAATTTTAGATATTGAAAATAAAGCGGCAGTAGATGCCAACTGTTACTTAAAGACCCCATGACCATCTCAGATATCGTGATTATCGATAGCGGGTGGTTGTAATCAGCGCTTTTTCATTTTGCATTTCCAGGGCTATTTCTTTATTTTCCCCTGCCAAATTTTAACAAGGAGATTTCAATGGCCGTTTCCGGGAAACGCCACCTTTCCCTGCTTTTTCTTGCCTGTTTATTCCTTTCCGTCCCGCAGCTTCGGGCAAATGAACCGGAAGTCATCAAGTTCAGTGAAGATAATATTACTCCATTGGTGCAGCGACAACTGCAGTGGGAAATACCGCGGCGGCAGTGGGTTTTCCTTAACGATGGCTGGTCGATTCGTTACCCGGAAAGCAGTGAGGTTATCGATGTCACTACCACGCCCTTTGCTTTTTTGGGCGGGGAGCGGCTGATTTTTGAGAAAAAGTTTGAACTGCGAAAATCGCCCGGTAGCAACTACGGATTGCATCTGGGAGAGATTAACGGTGAAGCGACGGTTCGGCTAAACGGTAAAACCCTCCATGAAGGCCTGTGGAATTACCTGCCCATTTCTCTCTCGCCGGATGAGAGCATTTTTCAGGATGGGGAAAATGTTCTGGAAATAGAGCTTTCCCGCGAAAACCGCCGC
>JAUIFT010000774.1 GCA_030430345.1 Calditrichia bacterium
GAACAAGGACCACCAATTTAACGGTATTCTGCCCCTGCTGAAAAACCTGGCAGCCTATGGCGGTTTGTTGGTTATTCCCGGAGGTCACGTAGCGATTGCGGGATTTTTGAAGGCCAATCCCCTGGCATTTATTGTTCTGGCGATTGGGGCCCTGGCGATATTCCTGTTTGCTTTACGCTGGATATACCGCTCTCCTTCACTATTGTTTTTTACAGCGTTTGTACTTATCAGTCTACTGCCGGTGTTGCGATTGCTGATGCGCTGGTATCTTTACATTCCATCCGTCGGCTTTTGCCTGGCCCTGGCCTTTTTGTTGAACCGTTTGTGGGAAACCAGGCGCTTTTCCCTGGGAAAAATACCCGGTGCAGTAATGGTGCTATTAATAATTTCCGGCATTTACGCATATTTTCTGACGATGGAACAGCAGCGCTGGACAAAATCCGGGGAGATGGCCCGGCAACAGTCTGGTGCTATCGCGGAAACAATTGCGAATGCTTCCCTGGATAGCTGCCTGATTCTTAACATTAATGCGGAACTGGAAGAAGTGCCGATTATGAATTACGGTCTGGGCGGGTTTATTCGCCATCGCCTCGCTGAAGATCACGATTATCATCAGCCGGTTTACTTTCACCCGATTGCATTTATTTCCTGGCAAACAGCGCCCGACACTAACACCCTGGTTATCGAAGCACATTCGCCCCGGCGATTTATACTGTCCCTGGAAAACAGTAGCTCTTTTTTTACTTTTCCCAACGACAGCATTCTCTATATTAACCGGGGAAATGTCGAAAGGGGCCAGCAAGTCAATACGCGGTATTATGATATGACAATTAGCGGACTGGACGCCCGGCGGGAAGTTAATCGCATCGACCTGCACATCAACAGCAAGTTACCATTGCTGATTTATCGAAATGGGCAGATGACGCTACATTCTACCCTTAACGAAGACTAGCCATCCGCCGATGCTACAATAAATCCTTCTTCATCATTCGCTGCCGGGATAGAAAATAAAAAACACCCATCTGAACGACAGCCAGTAAAATAAACAACAAATTATAACCGGAAATATCCAAAGAGATGGAAACCGCATTGAGCTCAAAAAAAGGTGGTAGCAGGAAAATAAGTAAATTGGGCAAATCACTGACGCCTTCCAGGGAAAGCAATGGTGTTTTGTGGGTAATATTGCCGAAGATGAGCAGGATAAAAATCAGCCAGCTTAAACGCGGATGATAGGTAAAGGCAAAACTTAGCAACAACGTGGAGAGGCAGAGCACCATGGCGATAAACGCCATGCGTAAAGGTAACAGGTAAAAATAGGAGACGACCATAAAACGCAGTCCATAAAGCACGGCAAAGGCAAGCACCCAAAAAAGATCGATTAAAATGATTACGATGATTTTTGACAAAAACAGCCGGCGGCGGCCATCCGGTTTTGCCAGTAGAAAATGCAGTTCATTACCGCTCTCCAGGAAAAAAAGAGAGGGGGCGGTCAGCAAATTGAGGATAATCGCAAAAACCGTGAAAACCATCCAGATATTGTCCTGCAAATGATCGGTTGTCAGGAAACCACCGAAGAAAATCGAAAAGACCACCACCGCGATCAATTCCCGCAAATAACGATGCTGACGCAGGTAATTTTTGAAGCTAAAACTGATATATGCCAATAGCGCCATCGACACCTCAAATTTCATTTCATGATTTAAAGATTTGGTTCATCCGCCACAAGTTACATTCTTTTTCCGCTATATATTTCCTCTCGCCTGAAGCGACTTTTCGTCGGCTTTTTATATCAAAGTAAACACTGGCAATGCCCGGATATTTTCTAATACGTATCATCAGTTGAATATCGGTATCAAACATCATAAGTTACGATTAACTATTAAGCAAGAGAATTAGCGTAACTTAACCGTTGAGACAATTTTATGACCAATAATGATCAGCGATTTTTCAAAAACCTGCGGGAAGAATACCGGGCCCCGCAATTAACAGCTGCAGATTTAAATGACGACCCGTTATTGCAGTTCGA
>JAUIFT010000039.1 GCA_030430345.1 Calditrichia bacterium
GCTAGTGATAAAAAAATCAATTTGGTACTAGAAAATCATATTGATTCTACTATTATCCTTTTGCTTGATAGCAATAAAGTTGAAAAGATACTGAATAATCTATTATCGAATGCGCTGAAATTCACCGGCGAAAACGGCAAAGTAGCAGTTGATGTTCAGCGGGTGGAGAACCAGCAGCAACAGTTCCTGGAAATAGCCGTCAGTGATAACGGAGAAGGTATCGCGGCAGAGCAGTTACCCTATATCTTCGATCGTTTCTTTCAAGCGGAATCCGCTGAAAAACAGCTTTATGAGGGGAGCGGTATCGGGCTGTCTCTCGCAAAAGAATTGGTGGAGCTGCATCATGGGCAAATTTTTGCCGAGAGTGAAAGAGGGCAGGGGAGTACTTTCCGTATTCAGTTGCCGTTCGGAGATGCGCATCTGCAACCCGAGGAAATAGTGCCGCTTAGCCGCGTGCTGGAAAACCGGCATGAAATAAACGACGCAGCGCCTTTAACGGTTGAAGGGTTGGAAGAAAACGCTGTTAACGCAGATGAGAAAGCGCTGATTCTGATCATCGAAGACAATGCTGATTTACGGACTTTTATCCGAAGCGCTTTCGAAAAAAACTATCGTATTGAAGAAGCCGCTGATGGGCGGGAGGGATTGTCCCGGGCCCGCGAGAGTATTCCGGATTTAATTATTAGCGATGTGATGATGCCGAAGATGGACGGCTTTGAAGTTTGCCGGCAACTTAAGAATGACGCCCGGACATCGCACATACCGGTAATTTTGCTGACCGCAAAATCCACAGAGGCGGATAAGCTGACGGGCCTGGAAAGCCGGGCAGATGATTACCTGGTTAAACCATTTAGCACCAGGGAACTACTCGCGAGAGCGGATAATTTAATTAAGCTGCGAAAAATTTTACGGTCGCATTTCCGCGGCAGTGTGATGATCAAACCGCAGGAGATCGAAGTGAGCTCGATTGAGCAGGCATTTTTGGAAAAGCTGCTGGCGATCCTGGAATCATCCTCCGGAAATGAAACTTTTGGGGTAGAAGCGCTCAGCCGGGAAATTGGAATGAGCCGTTCCCAAATTCATCGTAAACTGGTCTCGTTGACGGACCATACGCCCAGTCAGTTTATTCGAAAATTCCGCTTGGAACGTGCAATGATGTTGCTTCGCAAAAACGCCGGCACGGTTTCCGAGATTGCCTATGAAGTCGGATTTAACAGCCCGACCTATTTTAGCAAATGTTTTATCGATGCCTATGGTTATCCTCCCAGTGAAATCCGCAATCAAATTTCCCCGGATTAATATTTTCATATTTTAGAGCTTTCCTTCATTGCTTACCGGCATGCTATCGATGAAAGATGCTCTATCCGTAAACACCGTTTTTACCCCCCTTGCGACATAATCTTGAGATGCTGCGACATAATTTTGAGACTGCTGAATCGCCGCCTGAATCCCGCTTTTTTATCCGACATAATTAGTGGTTTCTGACACCGCATTGTTAGTTGCCCCCCGGCCATTTCCGTTATCTTCGTTGCAATGATTTCGGATAGAATATATCCGGGAATTTAAAGCGAGATCAACGCATTTCATATGCAAAAACAGGAGATATTATATGTACAAAACACGTGAAATATTTAGTTCGAGATGGGGATTTATATTGACGGCTGCCGGTTCCGCGGTTGGTCTGGGAAATATCTGGAAATTTCCCTTTGAAGTTGGTAATGGCGGCGGCGCTGCGTTTGTGCTCATTTACCTGGTTTGTTGTTTACTGCTATGCTTTCCGATTATGATAGCGGAAATCGCTATCGGCCGGGAAAGTGGGCGAAACGCCATCGGCGCATTTACTGCATTGGCAGGTCGCCGCTGGTCCTGGGTCGGTAAACTGGGGGTGCTATCCGCGCTGCTGATTCTGTCCTATTATAATGTTGTCGCCGGCTGGACCTTCGGCTACTTTTGGGAGATTGTTCAGGGTAATTTTTCGGTTGGTGAGAATTTTGGCGGCTTTACCGCGGATTGGCTTAGCAGCGGCATTTATGGATTATTGTTTATCGGCATGACAGCTATAATTGTTGCCGGTGGCATAAAAGGCGGCATAGAACGAACCGCCCGCTTATTGATGCCGGCACTGCTCGGAATTATGCTGATCTTAACCCTCTATGCCTTTACATTACCGAACGCACTGGCGGGGATACGGTTTTACCTCGTCCCGGATTTCTCAAAAATAACCCTGGAAGTTGTCTACAGCGCAATGGCGCATGCGTTCTTTTCTCTCTCGTTGGGAATCGGGGGACTAATCACTTTCGGGAGTTATCTTCCCCCGGGGGAGAACATTTTCCGCTCCGCAATGTATATCACGCTGGCGGATGTCAGCATCGCTTTGCTTGCCGGATTAATGCTTTTTCCATTTGTCTTTTCACAGGGCATTGCCCCAGATGGCGGTCCGGCGCTAATCTTTATAACCCTTCCGAAAGTTTTTAATGCCCTTGGGACAACTGCCGGCGCACTGATTGGCGGGCTGTTTTTTCTGCTGCTGGTGTTTGCTGCTTTAACCTCGACTATCGCCATTCTGGAAATACCTGTCGCTTACCTGGTTGATGAATGGCGGATGAATCGGGAAAAGGCCGTCTGGCTGACTGCCCTGGTCGTCTTTGTATGCGGCATTCCTTCCTTGCTGGCAAATGGCGCATCGGATTTTTTTAGTGGTTTTACCGGGTATTTCGGCGCAGCGGATCCGCTGGATTTTATGAGTTTTCTGGATCTGGTTGCCAATCAAACAATGGTGCCGTTAGGGGGAATGCTCGTGGCCATTTTTGCGATTCATGTCTGGAAAAAACAGGCGGTGGATGCAGTCCTTCCTGTTCAGTTGAACAGGCCCGCTTATCTGCGCTGGCAGCGCGTCTTCACTTTGACGCTGGGCTATCTGGTGCCGGTAATTCTCGGCATCATCATCAGTCTGACCGTCCTGGAACGAATATTCGGCTTGGCATCCATTACCCCTTAATGAGTAAAGAAAACACCTCCTTTAAATAGAAAAAATGAAAGGTAATATTATGAAATCATTAAGTTTAATCAGCATTCTCTTAACCCTTTGCTTTTTCCAGATTGGTTCAGCGAACATCCCGAGAACGATCAGTTATCAGGGACAAATTAGCGATGCGGCCGGCCAGCCGGTTGCGGATGGCGAATACACATTCTTTTTCGCTCTTTATCCGCAGCCAACCGGTGGAGCAGCGGCATGGAGCGAAACACAGCAACTGCTCGTTGAAGATGGGCTATTTCATGCATTGTTGGGAAGCAGCGCAAGTCTGGACATTGCATTTCAAACCCCATATTGGTTGGGAATTTCGCTCAATGATGCTCCGGAGCTTCTACCGCGGATTGCCTTGAGTGCCAGCGCATACAGCTTGTATAGCGAAACGATTGCGGATAGTGCGGTCAGCAACGGAAAAATTCGATCCTACAGTATTACCTCGAATAAAATCGCCGCCGCTCAACTGGTGAAAAGTATCAACGGAATGACAGACGATATTGATTTGCAAGCCGGCGAGAATGTGAACATCAATGCTGATGGCAATAAGCTGATTATTTCCGCCAGCGGCAATGCTTCTGGCGGCGATATTACCGCTGTCGCTGCCGGAAATGGCCTGACCGGCGGCGGCTCGGCAGGCGATGTTTCCCTGGCGATTGCCGTACCGTTGGCTTTATCCGGAGACCCCGCCCAGGGAGGCGTGCTGGATGTGAATGCGAGCGATACCAGCGGCGCGGCGCTGATTGCCAGCGCGGACGGCGGCGGGTATGCGATCGCCGGATACCGCCAGGGCGTAACCGGCGGGCATTTTGCAACGGAGAACTTCGGCCACCTCGGCTCAAATCTCTACGGCGTTTATGGCGAACACTACAATAGTGGCAACTATGGATTTATAGGATCGGAATACTACAGCGTCTTTGGCAGTAACAGCAATACTTTCGGGTTTCTCGGTTCCAATCAATATGGTGCGTACGGCTTCAGGATCGGCCACTCTTATGGCTACCTCGGCAGCGCGGATTATAGTGTATTCGGGAGCAACATCATGGTGCATACCAAAGGGTATTTAGCCGGCAGCAACATCGCTGTGTACGGAGAAGTGCCGGACAATGGAGAAAAAGTCGCCATCCAGGGAGTGCGTCAGGATCGAACTATTGGTATGCTGGGAACCGGTAATGAGGGAGTACTGGGGATTCACCAAACCACCGGGGCGGTGGGCATTCTAGGTAAAGCATCCGCTGGCGTTTACGGCTTTTCGGAAAACTATGCCGCCGCTTTGTTTGATGGCCGGGTAACGGTGCTCGGTACCCTGGAAAAATCCGCCGGATCATTCAAGATCGATCACCCGCTGGACCCGGCCAATAAGTATCTCTATCACTCCTTTGTGGAATCACCGGACATGATGAACATTTATAATGGCAACGTCACTTTGGATGAAAGCGGCAGCGCCGTGGTGGAAATGCCGGAATGGTTTCAGGCGCTCAATATGGAATTCCGCTATCAATTAACCTGCATCGGGGGATTTGCGCCGGTGTATATCGCCAAAGAAATGAATGGCAATCGTTTCTCCATAGCCGGCGGTACGGGAGGGTTAAAAGTGTCCTGGCAGGTAACCGGCATTCGCAACGATCCCTTTGCCCGGGCGAACCGCATTCCCGTGGAAAAAGATAAGTCCGCGCAAGAAAAAGGAAGATACCTCTACCCGGCAGCACATAATGCCCCGGAAACAGCCGGACTCTATTACATGGAAAAACAACAGGTTGCGGAGAGTGCCAATGCCGCAAAAGAAAATATGCTGAAAGCGGCCGATGAAGATCGTAAGGCCCAAGCAGAGATAATTCGTTCCGAAACCGGGCAAAGCAAAGCGCCCATCGTTAAATAAAAACAGCCTGCTGCCATCCCCGCCAATGGCTATTGAGATGGCAGCAGGAAAAAATGCCAGAAAGGATGACTGATGAAAAGAGTTAAATATCTGCCGCTTATATTTCTGTTAAGCGCCATTACAGCATTTCCCGCAACCCTTGATGCGCAATACCAAATCCGGAAAAGCGTTTTTGGGAACGGCGGTGGAGTTGCTAACGGAAGTGATTTCCAATTGAAAGGGACCCTGGGAGAGACGATTGCCGGGAATCGCAGCGAAAGTTCATTGCAGCTGCTCAGTGGGTTTTGGAACCGTCTGTCGGGGAATATTACCGCTATAGAACCAGTGGAGAATTTTCAACCTAAGATTTTTCAATTATTGCAGAATTTTCCCAATCCCTTTAACCCAACCACCCAGATAGGGTTTCACCTCCCCCGGCGGGCGGCGGTGTTGATTGAAATTTTCGATATTCTCGGCCGGCGGATGGATGTTGCCGTGCGGAAAAATTACCCTGCCGGTATTCATACTATCAGTTTTAACGGGGAGGGGCTGCCCAGTGGCGTGTACTTTTACCGGTTAACTGCGCGGGAGAATGCGATCCGCGGGCAACAACTCTTCACGCAAATCCGCCGGATGATTCTCTTAAAATAACTTGACAAATTGCACATCTGAAAAAAATCTGAATGAAAAGGAGGATAAAATGACCTCAGTAATGTTTAAAAATGACAGTTTAGAAAAGAAAAGCGCTTTTAGTTCGCTGAAGCAAAGTAGGCCGGCAAAAGCCATAAAAGCGAATTTACGAATACGGTTTGCGGAATTTGAAGAAATTCCCTGCTTGAATGCATTAATTGCGCGGGCTGCCCGCAAGTTAAACAGCGAACATTATTCCGAGCAGCAGGTGGAAAGTATTCTGAACTACATCTATGGCGTAGATTCGCAGTTAATTGCGGACCGCAGCTATTTTATCGCCGAACTGGGTGGTAAAATTGTTGGCTGCGGAGGGTGGAGTATGCGAAATGCGCTTTACGGCGGCGATCAGGCGAAGGTAGTATCGGCCGATCCATTGATTATACCGGGAAAAGGACCGGCGAAAATCCGCGCATTTTTTGTTGATCCGGATTATGCCCGTCAGGGTATCGGCAGTACAATTATGCGGGCCTGCATTCATGCCGCGGAATGTGCCGGCTATCGGGAATTATCGTTGGTTGCGACGCTTACCGGCGCGCCGCTGTATCATGCTTTCGGTTTTGTGGCGCGTAAGCAAGTCGCTGTAAAGTTGCCCGATGATATTATTGTTTCTTGCATTGAGATGAGAAAAAAACTCTTCTGAGAGTAACGACAAATAACCCAGCTGTTTGGGAAGATTCATGCTAATGGACTGTTTTTTAAAACATTAGAATCCTTGCGAAAATTTATTTTACAGAAGAATTAAAAAAACGATAACTTTTTGCTAAGAATGTTGTATACTGAATTGATATCATTTTAATATCATTTTGTCAAAGGAGAACAGCCATGATTCAAGAAAAAGTGACTAAACAGTTGAGCGGTTGGACGATGTTAATCGTCGTTTTAGCAATGATTGTTGGAACCATTCTGAGCTTTATTCAGGCAATCAGTTGGATCGATCAGTATATGGATTCCGCTGGCATTCCACTTTTGCTCTTTTCAATTCTTATGATTCCTACAATTATAATAACAGCAAGAGGGTTTTTTACCGTCGAGCCCAATGAAGGTGTGGTGATGTTGCTGTTCGGTAAATACAAAGGCACCGAGAAAGAATCCGGTTTCCGCTGGGCAAATCCCTTTTACAGCCGTAAGAAGATCTCCCTGCGCGTGCGTAATTTTGATAGCGATAAGCTGAAAGTGAATGACAAAAAAGGGAATCCGATCATGATCTCCGCGGTAGTGGTCTGGCGGGTCGTCGATACCGCGCATGCCGTATTTCAGGTCGATGATTTTGAACATTATGTGCGGGTGCAGTCGGAATCGGCAGTGCGCCACCTCGCCAGCCGCTATTCCTACGATGATACCGAAGGTGAAATGTTAAGCCTGCGCTCATCCATCGATGAGGTGTCCGAAGGGTTAAAAACGGAAATTCAGGACCGGGTCGACACTGCCGGCGTTGTTGTCGATGAAGCACGAATTAACCACCTCGCTTATGCCCCGGAAATTGCCAGCGCCATGTTACAGCGGCAGCAGGCGGAAGCGATTATTGATGCGCGCACCAAAATTGTAGACGGCGCGGTAGGCATGGTGCAGATGGCGCTTAATCATCTGAAGGAAGAAGGTGTAATTGATCTTGATGAAGAGCGCAAAGCGAATATGGTTAGTAATTTGATGGTGGTGCTTTGCTCGGACCGGGCAACGCAGCCAATCATTAATACCGGATCATTGTATTAATTTTAAGCAAGCTCTTTTTAACGGAAGCTTAAATGAACGCTGGGAATTCCCCGGGCATTCGCCGGGGAATTCTCGTTGTTAATATGAGAAAATTTAAAATAACCGATGAGGATCGGGTAGATAAATATGTCAAAAAAGAAGTCTGTATTGTTACGTATAAATCCGGAACTATGGGACGACCTGAACGCCTGGGCAAAAGATGAGCTGCGCAGTTTGAACGGGCAGATCGAATATATACTTCGGGAAGCCGTCCGCCAACGTAAAAAGAAACGCCGAAAGGAAGAGGATGAGTAATGATTCGCTGCTCGTTGTTCGTTGCTCGAAAAAGCCTTTAAAAACCCCTCTTTGATTGCTACTAATTAAAAACGAACAACGAGCAGCGATCAACGAAGAATGATTTCAACTCCAATCCCCCTTGCACTTTTCCCTCCATACCATTATTTTCCATAGCTGACCAAACTGAAAAGGAACGACGATGAAATACGTGCTAACGCTAGATCAGGGAACTACCAGCTCGCGGGCAATATTGTTCGATCATTCAGGAGAAATAGGCGGCGTCTCGCAACAGGAATTTCGCCAGATTTTCCCGCAGCCCGGCTGGGTGGAACATGATGCTAATGAGATTTGGCAATCACAGTGGACGGTCGCGAAGAATGTGCTTTCGGAAAATCAAGTTGCATTGTCCGATATCGCTGCAATTGGAATAACCAATCAGCGCGAAACAACCGTCGTCTGGGACCGGGAAACCGGTGAGCCAATTCACAATGCCATTGTCTGGCAGGATCGTCGAACCGCCGGTATTTGTGATGCGCTTCGTTCGCAGGGAAAAGCAAAAATCTTTCAGGAAAAAACCGGACTGGTCCTGGATGCATATTTTTCCGGCACTAAGGTGCAATGGCTGCTCGATAATGTTCCCGCTGCCAGGGAAAAAGCCGCGGCCGGTAAATTAGCCTTCGGGACGATTGACAGCTGGTTGGTCTGGCAGTTAACCGGCGGTGCGTTGCATATCACCGATGTTTCCAATGCCTCCCGCACATTGATGTTCAATATTCATAGTGGTGATTGGGATGACACGCTGTTGAGCATTCTCAATATCCCCCGTAGTATTTTACCGGAAGTGCGTTCTTGTAGTGAAGTTTACGGGCGGACTGCGGAAGGCATCTTTGATGAATCCTTAGCAGTTGCCGGTATTGCCGGGGATCAGCAGGCTGCGCTGTTTGGTCAGGTTTGTAATAAGAATGGGATGGTAAAAAACACCTATGGCACCGGCTGCTTTATGCTGATGTTTACCGGTGAGAACTCAGTCGCTTCCCAGAACAATCTTTTATCAACCGTTGCCTGGAAATTGGGGGATGCCCCGATGCAGTATGCCCTCGAAGGCAGCGTGTTTATCGCTGGCGCCGTGGTGCAATGGCTCCGGGACGGTTTGAAAATTATTGAACGTGCGCCGGAAATTGAAGCACTGGCGGCGTCCGTAGCGGATACCGGCGATGTCTACCTGGTCCCGGCGTTTACCGGGCTGGGTGCCCCTCACTGGGATCAATATGCCCGGGGAGCGATTGTCGGGCTGACCCGCGGCACTAGCGAGGCGCATATCGCCCGGGCGGCATTGGAAAGCATTGCTCACCAGACTGCAGATGTGGTGACTGCGATGGAAGCCGATGCCGGCATTAAGCTGAGTGAATTGCGCGCCGATGGCGGGGCCACTGCTAACAATCTGTTGATGCAAATACAGGCCGATTTACTCAATGTGCCGGTATTGCGCCCGAAGATACAGGAAACCACCGCGCTGGGCGCGGCTTATCTTGCCGGTTTGGCGGTCGGCTTTTGGAAGGATCAGGCAGAAATCGCCGAACAATGGCAGGTAGACCGCCGCTTTAATCCGGCAGCGGATAGCGCTAAAATGAATAAACAGCGCGCCCGTTGGCAGCAGGCAGTTAGCCATGCAAAAGGGTGGGCGAAAGAAAAATGATATGCAACGGATTTGCCTTTAGTTTGTAATTCGGATTATTACCTAAAAGTAAGGAGAGTAGAGAATGGATTTGATAAACACTTTCATCGTTACTGCCTTTTTGCTCTTAATTTTTGTTGCGGCGGTTTCCGCTCAGCAACCGGCGGATAACAATATCAAAGCGGCTATTTATGAAATTGACCGCGCTGAGAAACAAATAGCCGGGGCCGCTGCTAACCAGGCATCTAAACTGAAACGCATTGCACGGATGATCGAGAGCGCGGAATCGCAACTACAGTCTTCCCCCAATAAAAGTGATCCATCATGGACTGCTGCCCGGGAACGGCTGGATGCCTTGAAAACACAGATGGAAGTGTTAACAAAACCACAGCCGGCGAACCCCGCCGCGGCCAATCAGCTTTCAACGGCGGATTTAAATATGTTGGGCACTATTGATCGGCAGACCGATGGATTCATCCGGCAACTGAGCGAGTATAAATCCGCTGATTACCAACGCCTTAAGGAGAACCTGCTTCGCCGGGTAAACGACCTCAAGCGGCAGTATCGCGGATTGGCCAATCCCGCACATCCGCAGGCGATTGCCGTTGCTCAAAAAGTGCTGGCAGTGGAGAAGCAAATTAATGACCAGCTTGCCAGTGTTGCCGCGCAGGAAGAGGCCCTGAGCGACGTAACAACGGAGAAGCAAACTGATGTAACAGCGGAGAAGCAAACGAATGATCAGGTTGCCGCGCAGGAAGAGGCCCTGGGGGATGTGGCAGCGGAAGTGGCCAAAATCCAGGAGCGTATGCATCCCAGCAACCGTTCCTGGTTTGGTTCTCCGGTACCAACTGCGCCTTTCACCGAAGAGAAGATCAAGGCCTTTACTGAGGAAATGACTACCTGGAAAGCAAATGCAAAACGGGATTTGAGCTACCTGGAAAGTATTGAAGGAAAAACCACAAAAGTTAACGTTCGCGATTTAAAACAACAGTTATAACGGGAACTTAGCAGCATCGATCGCTATAATCAGGAAATGGCAAATAGAATTGAACAGCATCTCGCCAGCACCGACCAGATCAATACTTATATCGATAAAATACCGTCGTACCGGGCGGAAGATGAGATTGCTAAATTGCAATACAGCTTGCATCTGCTTAGGTTAGGGGCGGAATTTGATAAGGCTGTCGGCCATCAGCCGAAACCGACCGCCGAGCGCGAGCAGC
Organism: Calditrichia bacterium; assembly: GCA_030430345.1. The sequence continues at coordinate 10,458 of JAUIFT010000039.1, forward strand.
GCTATACCGAGGCGATTGCGACCATTAAAACGAACGCCGCGGCGGCCAAAGCTGCCGCGGCAGCAAAAGGAAAAACAACGGCCAGTAGCAAAACGAAAAAATCCTCCGCTGCGGCAAAAAAACTGACACCGCAACGTATCGAGTTATACGGATCGACCCTTATCGAAGTAACTGCCGAAGGGGAAGTCTGGATTAATGGCGATAAAGCCGGTGACATTACCGCTGATGGAGAAATTTGGGTCGCCGGAAACAAAGAAGGGGATATTACCAAGGATGGGGAAGTCTGGAAAGCCGGTAATAAGGTCGGCGATATTACATCGAAAGGGGAAGTTTGGCGCGAAGGCAACCAGATTGGCAATGTGGCATCTGA
>JAUIFT010000775.1 GCA_030430345.1 Calditrichia bacterium
GATATGTTTGTCGCCGGATGGTTTTTGATGATATTATCTTTCAGGCTGCCAAAAAGAAGGTAGAAACTCATGAAGGATTTACCGTCAAGGATATCATCAGGAAAAATGGACAAGCCTGTGGCGTACGTGGCCGCAACAAAGATGGAGAAACGGTTGAATTTAGCAGTTCCGTGATTGTTGGCGCTGATGGGGCCAATTCTATCGTCGCCCGGAAGATGGATTTATTTGACAACGATCTGGATCACGTTCTTGTGGCAACCCGTGCCTACTACAAAGGAGTGAAGGGGCTTGGTCATGCTATTGAGCTACATTATGTCAACGCTGTTCACCCCGGTTATTTTTGGATTTTTCCCCTGGAAAACGGCATGGCCAATGTTGGCCTGGGTATGGTAAAAAGCGAGTTAAAGCAAAGAAAAATCAATCTACGCCAGGCACATTTAGAGGCCATCGAAGCCCCCTTTTTTAAGGAGCGTTTTCAAGATGCCGAACAGCTTGGTGATATTGTTGGCTGGAATTTGCCGGCCGGCAGCAAGAGACGAAAGATTCATGGCGCTGGCTGTATGCTTATCGGCGATGCTGCCGGCTTAATTGATCCATTTACCGGTGAAGGGATTGGCAATGCCATGTGCTCAGCGAAGATTGCCGCGGAAACTTGCGCAGAACTGAAAGCAGAGAACAATTTCGGGGAAAAGGCGCTGGCACTTTATGAGAGGAGAGTTTGGAAAAGCCTCGGTGGAGAATTAAATCTAGCTCACAAACTGCAGCGGGTTGCCCGATTTAAGCCACTGGTTGAGTTAGTCATTCATCGTGCTAATAAACGTCAGGAAGTCTCTGATTGGATGTCGAAAATGATTGCCGGGCAAGTTAGTAAAAAGGAGCTTCTCTATCCGCAAACCTATTTTAAATTATTGTTTAAATAAGCCGGAGTTAATATGCATATAGTTATCACCGGAGGCACCGGTTTTATTGGCAGCAGACTTTGCAAACATTTTAGTGATCAAGGCATAAAAGTATATGCGTTAACACGTAATGCCGCCCGTGGACAGGCACAATTGGGAGATACCGCGGAATGTATTCAGTGGGATGGTAAAAGCACAGATGGCTGGCTAGATAAAATCGATGGCGCATTAGCGGTTATTAACCTGGCCGGTGCAAATGTTGCGGATCGCCGCTGGTCTGATGAGTATAAAAAAACAATTATGGATAGCAGGGTAAATGCCGGGCAGGCAATTGCCGCAGCAATTCAGGCAGCAAAGAAAAAACCGGAATTATTACTCCAGGCATCCGCAACGGGCATTTACGGCTCCCGGGATGAAGAAGTGCTCTCCGAGGAAAGTGCCGTCGGCGACGGCTTTCTCGCCGATGTGGTAAAAGCCTGGGAAGACAGTGTTGCCCCGGTAAAATCCATTAAAGGGGTTCGTGTAGTATTTATGCGTATTGGGGTCGTATTGGGCAAGGAAGATGGCGCCTTAAAGAAAATGCTCCTTCCTTTCAAAATGTTTGTCGGCGGCCCCGTCGGTTCTGGCAAGCAGTGGCTTTCCTGGATTCATATCATGGATGTCATAAATGCTGTTCAGTTTTTTATCGATAACAAGCAGACATCCGACGCTTACAATCTGGTGTCTCCGAATCCGGTGCGGATGAAAGAATTTTCCGACACTGTCGGACGCGCACTATCCCGGCCATCCTGGTTGCCGGTGCCGGATTTTGCAGTCAAATTGCTCTTTCAGGAAATGGGCAACGAGACGGTACTTTCCAGCCAAAAGGTGCTGTCCACCCGTCTACAGGAATCCGGCTATAAATTCCATTACCCGGACCTGTTACCCGCCCTGGATCAACTGCTCAACAGTAACGTCACTGCATAAATTGGAGAAGATTTTATATTGAAGTATTCCCCGCTAATTTTACTGTTCTTTGCGATATCCCTGAGCGCCCAGGTAACCGATAAAGTGCCATCAGCATTACAAATCTTTCGTGAATTTCCGGTTGGTGAAATACGCAACTTTGGCATCGGTAGCTATG
>JAUIFT010000776.1 GCA_030430345.1 Calditrichia bacterium
AAGCCTGCCCAGTTTGTTTAAGTTAGAATAGAATAAATGAATAAAAAACAAGGAGGTATGTTTATTCCGGGGAATGCTTGATCTCTTTAAATAATATGTGTCAGACAAACAAGGGAGGATTGTCGTGGAGAGGGAAAAAAATCAGGGAAGGTATGCGTTCAGAAAAACTGTTTTCGGATTCATCATTGTTGCGTTGAGCAGCGGGGTGATATTTTGGGGATTAATATCCATCTCAAAAATACAATCCGGCTTTTCCGCCAGTATCGATGCCGTTGGGCAACTTGGTATTTACGCCCAGGGAATAAGCAGCCATGTCCAAAAATTAGCACATGTGCAGGATCAGCGTTCCTACGATAAACATATACGGCAAATTAAGGCAGGCCTGAATAAAATGCGCCTGACTCATGCCAGTCTCATGCGTGGAAACCCCCGGCTGGTTGCCGAAGAAGAATATACATCCGTCTTAAAGTCAATCTATTGCGCAGAAAAATATGGTGCGCAGACGGCTGTCGAGACATTTATAAATACAACTCAATTACTCTTGAAAATGTCTCCGGAGGATATATCCAATAAAGGAATTCAATCATATTTTCGACCGGTAAATCAGCGGCAATTCATCGCAGTCGTCTCTGGTAATATCACCCGATACAACCTGGTATATGACCAACGGATATCACAAATAATATTTTCTCTGGTTGGTGCCTTTGTTGCACTGGTTGCAATGGCCGCGTTCGGTTATGCGTTAAATGCAAGCCTGGCATTGCAGGCGAAAAAAGAGAGTATAGAAAATTCAGTCACGGATAGCGTGGCGACCGTGTTAAATGAAGTCTCTCTTATGCCAGAGAAGGAAGATATTCGGGTTGAATTAATGAGCAAGAAGATACTCGGTTCGGACAGCCTGGTAAGAAATTAATTAACACCGGCTGATAAATAGCCAAAGATTTGAAATCAATTTTAGAACGCAACCCGGAAGAAAAAATCAATCAGATTTTTTTCCATAGACAGGGAGCAATACGATAAGTGTTGCTCCCTTTTTTATTTCAGAGAGGCAAGTCTTTTTTCAAGCATTTCCTGCAATTGGGTGTTACTGATTTGGGAGAGGCAATTACCATTCGGGCACCTGGCGGGTTGACAATGATTGCAGGGAGTAACATCCGGCAATAGTACCCACTCTTCTTGCCCGTATGGCCCCCAGCGGCGGGGAGAACAGGGTGGGGAAGGGCAGTAATAAGATAAAACCGGCACCTCAAAGGCATTGGCGATATGTAGTGGACCGGTGCTGCTGGCGATCATCAGGCTTGCTTGAGATATTAAGCTGCATAATTGTTGTAAATCATAACTGCCGGCAAGATTGCGGATGCGATTAGTTGGCAAGCCTGTTATGATCTGCTCAATGATATCTTTTTCCGCCGCTACGCCGCTAAATATGATTTGTTGATTCGTATCCGCAAGCAGCTGTTTCGTAAGGAGTTTATATTGCCCGATGGTTAAATTCGGTGCGGAACCTCCACTGCCGGGATGAATGATGACGTATCCCTCCTGCAATCCTTTTTTACTGCACTCAAGATTCCACCAGGTTTTCGCTTGAGAAGATAATTGGAAACCAAAATTGATAGCTGTTTCCTTCCCGATCTCCAGAAAAGGACTCAGCAAAGTAAGATTATGGGTTAATTCATGTTTTTTGCCCTTTTTCCGATGTTCATAAAAACGGTGATTTATCAGTGGCGAATACCAGCGATAGCCAACGCCAATTCGCTGTGGAATTCTTGCCAGCCAGGTAGCCATTGCCAATACCGGGCGGGGATAGAAGAGGATTGCGGCATCATATTGCCCCGCTTTTAGTTCTTTTGCCAGACGTAAATAACCGGAAAGCCCTTTATGTTTTCCTTCCGGTTGATAGCTGATGATTTCATCGATTTGTGAATGCTGCGCGAGGAGGGGACGCGTATATTCACGGGCGAGAAAGGTGATATGCACATCCGGGTAAGCACTTTTCAGCAGACCAACGGCAGG
>JAUIFT010000777.1 GCA_030430345.1 Calditrichia bacterium
GCCGGGACTTTCTGTTTACCGCTCCGCCGGGGTTTCAGTGCAAAGCCTCTCCATTCGCGGTAGTTCCGATGTTGCCGGTGGTGGCGTCGGCAATCGTGTTCTGCTGATGATTGATGGACGACCGGCACTCACATCTGATGCCGGCGGCGCCTACTGGAGCCTGGTCCCAACAAACTTTATTGAACGGGTCGAAGTTGTGAAAGGCGCTTTTTCCAGCCTTTACGGCTCTTCGGCAATGGGTGGCGTTATTAATGTCATCACTCGAAAACCATTGTACCGCTCCCGCACAACCATTGATGCGAAAGCCGGCTTTTTCCAAAAAGCCCCCGCAGATATTCGCTATACGGATGATACACCATTACAAAATGAGCTGGAAATTAGTCACTCCGGCGTCTCCGGCAGATTTAGTTACTTGTTAAATGCCAGCCGGAAATTTTCCGACGGTCATGCCGAGCAAACGGCCTTTGAGTTTTACAATTTTTTCAGCAAACTGTTATATAATTTCAAATACAACCGGAATCTGGAATTAACCCTTGGTGGCGGTTATGCCGAAAACGATTATCCCCACAGCTGGTTAAATTCCATTCAGCCACTGAGCGTCCGTGAAGGATATACAGACGACCGCCAGGTAAAACGCCAGTTAAACTTCGACTTACATTACTGGGCTGTGCCGAATACTAACGTTAAATATTCGTCCCGCTTTTATTACTACCGCAATGCCGCCCGATCATTTTTTAATGAAGGCGATCCCAATTTAACCCTTGCCGGCAATGAACCGTTCGGCACAAAAACGATTATCGATGGCGATAAGTTCGGCAATATTTCCCAATTTGATATCTATTTAAATGATCGGAATTACCTGATTGCCGGGGTGGATTTACAGCTGGACAAGGTGGTTTCCTCGCCCGATACCATTCTCTACGGCAATCGCCAGGTAAATAATATTGCTTTTTACCTGCAAAATGAAACCCGGTTAAATGATCGTTTTACCGCCACGCTGGGACTGCGCTACGATCAAAACCATTTGGTGAGCGGAAAGACGTTGCGGCAGGTTAGCCCAAAATTGTCATTTGTGTATCATCCCCACGACCGCTTCACTGTTCGCACATTGTTTGGGCAAGCTTTCCGGGCCCCAACCATAGCCGAACGTTTTTTCCAGGTGGAGCTCGGCGGCAGCACTCTCTTTAAGCCGAATCCGGAACTGGAAGCAGAACGAATGGATATCTCCCTTGAGGCGGGTTTCCGCTGGCAGATTAGTGATGATGCAGATATCGATGTCGCCGCTTTCCGCTACCATTACAAGGACATGATATATTGGGTAGACATCGCCCAGGAAGAACAGGTCTCTTTCCCATACTTTCAGGTGCGGAATTTGAACAGCGCTCTCCTGCAAGGTGGAGAATTTGTCTTTACTTATCGCCTGGGAGATTTTTTTCAGAGTGCTTTCAATTATACTTATCTGTTTGCCCGGGACGAATCTCCTGACCGGGAAGATGACATACTCGCCTATCGCCCGAAACACACTTTTCATTTTACCGGTGATTTTTTCTGGAAACGTTTTATTCTGAATATAAATGGCAGATTTCGCAGCACCATTGATGAAGTCTTCCTCTACCCGCTCCAGGCCCCGGAAGCTTTTTTTACCACCAATGGGAAAATGACATTTAATGCTGCCAACAATCTACGCTTTTCCCTCACGATCAATAACATTCTGAACAATGACTATGAAGAGCTGGCCCGCTACCGAATGCCCGGGCGAAATTTCATTTTTGGCACCCAATTCAGCTTTTGATGTCACCCTGGCATAAATCAGCCCTCAATCATTCACCTTGGATTTTAAGCAAATTCATGATAATATGGCTGACTATTTTTAAAAGGAATAGTTTTCTATTTTAGCCGGAATGATGGAGTTGATATGGATTGGATTGAAATTGTAAGAGCTAAAGGGATATTGCCACATCACACCCTTGTGTTATACAGCTATCATGATGATAACAGCATACAG
>JAUIFT010000778.1 GCA_030430345.1 Calditrichia bacterium
TATGGCCACTGATATACACTGATAACACGGATTTTAATCAGCAAACTGTCCGAGCGTCCGTTTAAATCAGTGGTTAGTAAATCCCTGATTGGCATTTAAAAAAGAGGCGTATTTCCGGTTGACATCACTTTGCGGGTGATGTATATTAGCGCCCGGTAACAAATAAAATCAGAGCGCTATGAATAAATTACAGATCATCATTCGCAATACCGACACTGGCTTACCGCTCACCGGTAATGATGCTGCTGTATCTTTCCGCAATACCATTATTCCCTCTCTTATTATCCGCCGCGCCATCCGTCGTAGACCCTAGGGTCTACTATACTTACATATCTTAAAACCACAGAATTATATTGTAAAACAGGATTGTTGCGTACGAAAATTCTACTCGATACGCGTGCAATCTTGGCATAAAACTATTTGACAACATAACGAAAGGTTTATCATGAAACCGGAACAAGCAAATGTTGATACCGACTTTATCATCGCGAACGCCACAGCGGCGCATCTGGGCTACGCGGGAGAAATTTGTTATTTACTGGAAGAAAGTGCTAAGCAACGGGATACCGGTATTGCCCGCCGCTCCCCGGAATACATTGCGGAAAAGATGCGCGAAGGAAAAGCGATTATTGCATTGCATCAAGATGGGCGCCTGGCGGGATTTACTTATATTGAAACCTGGTCGCATAATCGTTATGTGGCTAATTCCGGCCTGGTCGTCAATCCGGTTTTTCGCCATCTCGGGCTGGGGCACAAGATTAAAGAAGGTGCGTTTGCTTTATCCCGGGAAAAATTTCCGGAAGCTAAAATTTTTTCCATTACTACCAGTCATGCTGTGATGAAAATGAACGCCGGGCTGGGCTTTCGGCCGGTGCCATTTTCCGAGCTAACGACCGATGGCCAGTTCTGGGATGGTTGCAAAACCTGTAAAAACTACGATATCCTTTCCCGGAATAACCGGAAACATTGCCTTTGCACCGGTTTGCTTTTTGATCCGTTTGCCCCAAAAAAGAAAAAGAATAACAATGGGAAAAACCAACTGGTTGTGCTGGCTTTTAGTGGCGGATTAGACACGTCTTACTGCGTAAAATACCTCAGTGAAGATGAGGGATTGGATGTCCATTCGGTAATCATCAATACCGGAGGATTTTCGGCGGCGGAATTAGCTGATATCGAAGAAAAAGCGTACGCCCTTGGCGTGAAAAAGCACGTTGTATTGGATGAAACCGACGATTACTACCAGCAGTGCATCAAATACCTTATTTTTGGAAATGTGCTGAAAAATAATACCTATCCGCTCTCGGTCAGCTCCGAAAGAGTTTTCCAGGCAATTGCTATTGCCAAATATGCCCGGGAAACCAAGGCGAAATATATTGCGCATGGCAGCACCGGTGCCGGCAACGATCAGGTGCGTTTCGATATGATCTTCAATATCCTTGCGCCTGAGGTGGAGATCATTACCCCGATCCGGGACCAGAAATTATCCCGGAATGAGGAGATTGAATACCTGAAGAAACATGGCGTTGCCCAGGATTGGGAGAAAGCACAGTATTCAATCAATAAAGGATTATGGGGAACCTCGGTCGGTGGCAAAGAGACCTTGACTTCCTGCGACTATCTGCCGGAAACCGCCTTCCCGACCCAGTTAAGCAAGCCGGAGCCGGAAACGGTAGAGTTGGTGTTTGAGAAAGGCGAATTAGTTGGCCTGAACGATCAAAAATTCGACGATCCGGTGCAGGCGATTCAATCACTGGAAAAGATGGCCGGGCCATTCGCTATTGGCCGGGACATCCATGTCGGAGACACCATTATCGGTATTAAAGGGCGGGTCGGCTTTGAAGCAGCGGCGCCGCTGATTATCCTGAAAGCGCATCATGCCCTGGAAAAACATCTGCTTACCAAGTGGCAGCTGTACTGGAAAGACCAACTGGCAGTATGGTATGGCAACATGCTTCATGAAGGGCAATTCCTTGATCCGGTGATGCGGAATATCGAAGCGTTTTT
>JAUIFT010000040.1 GCA_030430345.1 Calditrichia bacterium
GCAGGTCGCCGGCATCGATATAGCCGTGCAAATCGAAAATACGGGCATCAAGCACGGAAACGGATTGCGGTAAATCTTTATGGATTTCCAGTTGGGATTCAATCGATTCCGTCTCTACCACCGGGATAGAAATCACCCGTTCCTGCATATTAATATTATTGGTGGATAACACTTCTTCGATCATCAGGTAGAGGGTGTCGTAAGCAACATGCTGAAACATGACCATCATTGCCGGTTCCGGGCGAATGACACGCATGCTAAAACGACCGGCAGCGTTGGAAACGGTACCGATACCCAAATCTTTGATATAAATGTTTACATTGGGGATTTCGCGGTGGGTGTTGGCATCACGAACTTTGCCATTGATGACAAGTTCCTGAGCGGAAATGGAAAAAGCGATGGACAACAGGACCGTTATCCATACAAGTCTTAAGCATCTGATGCTGCTAGCGCTCATTTTCCCACATCCTTTTCTCTGCATCTTCTCAACAATCAAATATAGTTTTCAATTAAAAACGACCTAATATGTTGTTTTAATTGAAACTTGATCAAATTAAGAAACAAAAACGATACCAAATCATTTTGTCCAAATTGATAAGGCTATAAAAAACAGATAGTTGATTTTTTAAAAAAAGTTGTGAGCGAATCGACAGGTATCTCATTTTTCCTAAAAAAAGGAAAAAAATTTCCCACTAGGGTCATAATTTACAAACAATTGGGGGAAAAATTGGCGGAGGTGCGTGGGAGTCGAACCCACCCGCCCCGGTTTGCCGGGACACACGCGGCTTTGAAGGCCGGGGGAGACACCGGTCCCCATCCACCTCCATCCAAGAAGAACCGATAAATATAATTCCCGTAATCAATAAAAGAATATTAGCGATTACGAAAAACAACGGCGGATTTGAGTGTAAATTCAAATCCGCCGTAATAAAATTATATCGAAAAGCGAACCGGCATACTATGCATTTACTTCGCCTAACCGTTGCTTAAGCTGATCAATACTATCAATCTTAAACGGATCTTTTTCGTTCAGCATCGCCCAGTAATAGCTGGCCCAGTCGCCGGCACTGATCAGGGAGAAAATTTTTGCCAGGCGGGATTCTCCTTCCGCATATACTTCGCCGAAAAGGATATTATTTTTCTTAAGGATTTTTTTGGTGATCTCAATACGCTGCCGGATTCGGTCGCCTTCGTCGGCATCCCGTAAAAAGATCACCCGGAAATGTTTATTAACTTCGTGCAATCCTTCCCAGCCCATAATTTCATTATGATTCAATTCCGGAAGGACATTACTAAAGGCCATCGATTTAGCATTTTCGCTGAACTGATTCCGCCAGCGCACCGTGACGCCACCTAAATAAGGCACACCGGAGTAAATAACCGGTATCGCATGATAGATACTTTGGGAAATATTATTCGCCATATTATGATGTCTAAAATTTTTCTCCGGGCTGTAGCGCTCTACCAGGTCGTTCAGTACAGTACTCGTTTCCTTGCGATCCGCTGCTTTCGATGAAATCATCCCAATTTTCTCAAAGAAAATTAACAACGGAAAAAACAGGTATCCTAATGCCTGACGTGGCGGCAAACCGGGCTTAATTGCAATGTGCGGAAAGTCGTGCATGCGACACTTGCTTTCCACTTCACCGCCAGAAGAAATCCCAATCACAGTTGCAGAACGATCGATCGCTTCCTGCATTGCGCTTAGAGTTTCCTCCGTATCTCCGGAATAACTAATTGCAATAAAAAGGGTTTTTTCGTTTACAAAAGCAGGTAGGTGATAGTTGCGGTTCAAGTAGGTTGGCACTTTTAATTCATCAGCAAGGTAGTCCAGTAACAATTCGCCGGAAATTGCTGACCCTCCCATTCCGGAAAGTACGATGTTGTGAATGTCAGCGGTTTTAACCTTAAACTTCTTTTTCTTCATTAACGTTTCACTGACACTCACTTGCTCCGGCAGTTCATTCAAATACGCAATGAAGTTGGATCGGTCATTGTCGAACATAATCGCCCTCTCTCTCTTTGATAAGGTTGAATGTATAAAGGTGAGTTGTACGCCATCTGCACATCCTGGCGTAAAATATTGTCGGAATGAAAATAGTGTGTAATCTTGGATTGGTAGTATGCAACAACAGTTTACCTTTTTAGGTTCTGATAATAAATCCGTCACTTACCCTATTTATAATACAACTTATTTGCTCCACTTTCAATAGTTTTATTTGCGTTTTTAGCGGATTTGTATGAATTCCGCAACCCAAATAAGCCGCTTGTTATATTTGGGATTAGCATCGCTCCTTTCCTGGACAAAAAATCCAAATTTTAACCATATCCGGTAATGCATTATTGAGAATCGGTCCGAAATTTTTTCCGGGAATAATTTGTCAAAAATAATGCATCGAAAAGATTATTTTTTTGTATACCTAAAGCCAGAAAACAGTTTACATTGCTAAATATTCATCAAACAAAGATCCTCAACCAACAGGCCGCGCCATTTGAAGTTAACCGATGAACAACAGGCAATTGTCAATCACACCACTGGTCCCGGATTGGTTTTTGCCGTTGCCGGTTCCGGTAAAACTACCAGCATGGTGCACCGGGTCAAACGCCTCCTTGATAAAGGCATCATAGCGCCGGATAAAATCCTGACAACCTCCTTCAACAACTCAGCGGTTCAGGATATAATCCTTCAGTTAACAAATGCCGGGGTTGAGAAAGGCGTGCACTGCCGCACGTTGCACGCCATTGGCTTCGCCATTATTCGCAACGCGGTGCAGCGGCGTTATTTATCGCGAGAATGGCTGCAAAGAAATAACCGGGATGCCGAGGGGATCAGCCGGGGGTTAATTTCGAAAACACTGGTGCAGCTGGCAATGGAACAAGGCTGCGATGTTAATGAACTGAATGTCGACCGGGAAGACTTGAAAAATCAAATTTCCGTCTGGAAAGGGAATTTGATTTACGCCGATCTGGCAGCAGCAAACCTGCCCGAAAACGCAACCGATTTTACCGAGCAGGCAGTGCACAAACATGCCCAGTATGTGCTTGCTTATCGCAAATATGAACAATTTCGCCGCCAACAAAAACTGATCACCTTCGACGACATGCTGATGACCGGCTGGGAGCTGCTACTGCGCCACCCGGATATATTGCAGAGCTTCCAAAACGCTTATCAAATGGTAATGGTGGATGAATTTCAGGACGTCAATTTTGCGCAGTACCAGCTGATGGACCTGATCACCCAACCACATCGCAATTACATGGCCATCGGCGATGACGATCAGTGCATTTACGAATGGCGTGGCGCGAACCCGCGCTTTATTCTCGATTTTGAGAAAGTCTACAACGCGCAGGTTTACAAGATCAGCGACAATTTTCGTTCGACGGCCCAGCAGATCGTGCTTGCCAACCAGGTCATCACCCGCAATGAGAACCGCTTCCCGAAGCAGCTCAGCTTGACGCGGGGATTTGGCGGCGCAACCAATCTCCACAAAGTAAAAGATGATGCCGCAACAGCCACAGCTATCGTAAAGGAGATTCGCCGTCTGTACAAGCAGAAGAAATCCCCTGCCGATATGGCGATACTGATTCGCCTCTACTCCCAAACGGCCTACCTGGAGACGGAACTGATCGCCGCCCGAATTCCTTATCAGATTGTCGGCAGCAGCCCCTTTTATGCCCGGGACGAGCTGATTCCGCTCTTTCAATACCTCTCCATTGCCGCTTTCGAAGCGGAGATTCGCCGCAGCGGTTTTCCCGATGATGATGGGCGGGCAGAAAAATATTTTGCCATGTTCCGGAATATCATTAATCAACCGCGCCGTTATCTCAGCAAGAGTTTTCTCGATAACGTTGTTGCCAAATCCCGCCGTCGAAAGGCCTCCCTGCTGGAAACCGTTCTGCTACAAAAAAAACAGCTGAAACCCGGCTCCGCCAAAAATGCACAAGCCTTCGTACAACTGATTAACGAACTGATTCTTAAACTGAAGAAGCCTGCTCATAAGGTTTTGACCTGGCTGATCGGGGAAATTGAATATGCAGAACATCTTATCAATATTAGCGGGATGCAGGAATTGGGGGTTTCCCGGGTACAAAATGTTGATGCCCTGATTGACATGTCCCGCAAACGAGGTAAGTGCGAAGAATTTCTCACCTATATCCGGGAAATCTCCCTCAACGATCTGGCCAAGAAAAGCGACCTAACCCCTTTAAAAATAATGACCATTTACCGGGCGAAAGGGCTGGAATGGGAGACGGTTTTTCTCCCCGGCTGTAATAAGGGACTGATCCCCTGCCTGATGGATGAGAAAGATGAAGCTGCTGCTAAAGCATTGGAAGCGGAAAGGCGCCTCTTTTACGTCGCCATTACCCGGGCAAAAAAACACCTGCACCTCTACACCAGCGAGGACCGGGCACTCTCTCCCTTCCTGGCGGAAATTGATGCGGCAACTGTCCTGAGTGACCTCGAAAAACTACAAAAGGCGTTTCAGAACCAGCGGTCATTTTATAAAACCGCCGATGTTATTCATCTCTGCCAGTTAGTGGACCGCTTTAATCTGGGACGTTTTTTAATCCACTGGAAACGCCATACGCCGGATTTTCGTGACTACATTCAGGTATTGCTGGATGGCTTCGCGAAAGAACTGACCCGCGCAGACGCCGCACAGGAGAAGTATCTGGATGCACTCAAGCAATACCGCATTGCTCAAAAACAGTATGAAGCTAAATCCGATCAGCTAAAAGCAGCATTAATGGAAAATGAACTTATCGTCCGTAAATTTAAGAGTGCCTTGCACACTGCCGGCCCCGGGGAAGAAATACGCTTCGAACGTTTCGAAGATGGCGATGTAATGGTGCTTTCCCGACGCGGTGTTATCGGCGTTCTGGAGCTAAAAAAAATGAAGGGGTTTGACAGCGATCTCATTCTTTGGGAAGACAGCCGGGCAACGCTAGCAGCCCCTCTCTCTTCCGGCAACCTCTACGCCGCCGAACTAAAAATGCTAGCCCTCAACCCGGAGCACCCGGAAATGCTGAGGGGAGAACCCCTGCCGCCAGAAAAACCTCCGAAAAAATATCAGGATTTATTATCCCCGGAGTTTCGCCGCGGCCTCGCAACACTGCAAAAAATCACTCACTAACTTTTAAAAAGTTAACGAAATTCTTTCTAGATCCGTGTCCATCTGTGCAAATCAGTGGCCGAATAAAAAACCTGCGCGGAAACACAGAATTGCCTTTGCTATCTATAATATTCGCTAAAAAATCAGACGCAGCTGCCCGCGAATTTCCTGTTTCCGGTTCCCGAGAGTCTCGTCCAATCCACTTCCCAGCGTCGCTTCATCAGGATACTCGGAAGTTTTGTATTTCAACGCCATTCGCCAGCGCTTCGACGGACGATATTCCACTAACACAAACCACTTAAATCCGCGCCCATTTAAAAGCGCATTGCGGAAGTTGCCAGGAAGATCATTTTCGAATTCATATAATCGCAAACTATAATCCGGCACGTCGAACTGCGTCCAGCGTGCTTGCAGCGTCAAAAATTTGCCGGGGCGATAACGCAGATCCTGATAAATCATAAAACCATATTTTCGCGGTAAAGATTTATCAGCCGCTCCACAGCTCCGCTCAATCCGATGCCGCAAACGAACCGCAGTAGAAAGGTCGCTGTCTATCTGCAAACGAATGTGCCGGATTTGTTCATGTCCGATTGCGAAAAGATTAGTATCACTCTCATTGACTTGCCGGAAACGACGGGTAAAACGCAGCGTCAAATCGGTTTTAGCCACCCGCTGGCGGATTTGCAATTGCTGATTCCGTCTGGTGAAAGGAAATTCTGCGGAGAATTGCTGCGGGCGGCCGACCTGGAAAAATGCCGCCAGTTCCGTGTGCGGCAGCAAACGTTTTTGAAAACTGAGTAGATATCCCCGTTCATTCCCCGGAGCGCTGCTCACTTTACCAAAGGCCCGGCCGTGCAGCGCCCAGTATCCCGGATGATAATAATAGAAAAGAATGCCATAATCCGTTCCGCCCTCCGCACTGCGATAATGTAAACTTTGCTGAATGGCGGGATAACGAAGCGAATGCAGACTTATTTCCCCCTGCACCGTCAACTGCTTGATAACAGCATGATAAAAACTCCCCATATACCCAGCTTTTTTTCCGGCAGATTCACTATTCATCTGCACCGGTCGCGAATATTGAAAATGGGCATATTGCCAACCAATTTGCGTTTCACCAAAAGGTTGAATTACTGCGCTTGCGAGCATATTTTCTTTAACAACTCGACGTTTCGTCAGCTCGCTGCTGTTCCGGTGATACCCGCTGGTGTAAAATGAGCGTACAAATGCCAGAGAATCCGTAGTAAGCGTGCCATCCAATTCATGCCGGGATGCCGCTATTAGCCAACGAGTGTTTTTATGCAGGCGTTGTTCCCACAATCCCCCCCGAAAGAAAGCGGCTTCATTGGCTGCGGTTTTTCCCTGCCAGCGAAGCGGAGCGCGCTTGAAGGATTGCATCCCACCCACCGTTACCGGACTACCATAGGGGCCATTGAACAGCAGCCCCTGTCCGCTGGAGAGATTAAAATCCCCGAGAAGAATTTTACTTTTCGCCCCGGCCCAGTCGTACTGAATATAAAAAGAGCCGAAGTCATACCAATTGGGTTCCCCGCTATCTTTTTCCCAGAGCGCCCCAACGCTAAATCGCGACGTTGGTTGCCAGCGCAGGCGATGATATAAATGGTAAGGATTGCCATACCGGCGGGCATCGTCCGCAATGTCGTATCCGGCAATTGGGTGAAGTGGGCGCCCCAGTTGCAGGCGATAATCGATGAATGGATTTTCTTTTCTCGCCTGAAAATTGATATAGGGCAGTATCGTGTTGAGTAATTCTTCAGAAAGGCCAATCGCTTCCTGGAGATGACGGGCGTCTTGGTATACCCCGTATTCCCGGCGATGCTTGACAATTCTACGGGCGATTTTGTAATTCAGAAACGGAATCTGCAATAACATTGCGACATCCGCCCGATTGACATTTACCGGTGCCGATTCCAGGTCCTGAAGCCTTTGTAAATAATCGATTTGAAGTGAGTTTTCAGAAACCAGTCCCTCCAGTAAATTTTCCGGAGAGATGGCCTCCTGAGCAGATAGATTTCCCCCGAGCAGGCCCCCGCTCAGCGCCAGCATAACAAATAAACGAATCATTCCCCCATTGTCCCCCATGGTGAAATTGATGTTAGATTTTTTCTTTATACGCCGCAATACCGCTCTGGTTCATTTCATCCTTCATAAAAAATCCTTAACACTTTCATATTCCCCCCCGCCGCCTTAACTTTTCAGGCTGAAGTAGAAATTAACGATCTAACAGGACGATTACGAATGATGCGGAAAATACATTACGCGATTGCAACAACCTTCGGCGCCGGTTATTCCCCAACGGCTCCCGGCACCGCCGGTACCATTCTGGCCTGGCTCGCCGCTTACTTCCTTTTTCAGGGCTCTCTCAATATTTTGATTATCGCAACAATCGTTGCCACAGTCATTGGTACCATCTCGGCCAACTTTGTCGAGAAAGATGCCGGCATGCACGATCCCTCAATTGTGGTTATTGATGAAGTCGCCGGTATGTGGATGGGCCTCTGGTTGGTCCCCATGGAGTTTACCTGGTATCTCGTTGCATTCGGCCTCTTTCGCCTTTTCGATGTTACCAAGCTCTTCCCGATCAATAAATTGCAGGACCTCCCCGGGGGCTGGGGAATTATGCTGGACGATATCGGCGCCGGCATTTATACCATGATCGTTATTCAGATCGCTCTTTACATCATCGGTTAAATTCGGAGATAATTTTGAAGCTTTCAATTGTAATGCCAGTATACAACGAGGAAAATTTTATCCGCGAAGCAGTAAACCGGGTGAAGGAATGTGATATCGGCGATTTAGAAAAAGAAATCATCGTTATTGATGATTTCTCCACCGACAGCACCCGGGAAATCCTGGCAGCGGACATCGCTCCCCTGGTGGACAAGGTGATTTATAAAGAAAAAAACGAAGGCAAAGGTGCTACCATTCGGCGCGGATTTGAACATACCACCGGTGATTTTGTGATTATCCAGGATGCAGACCTGGAATATGATCCGAATGAGTACAAAGACCTGCTTGCCCCGATGCTTGCCGGAAAGGCTGATGTCGTTTACGGCTCACGTTTTGCCGGAGGACAGCCGCATCGGGTGCTTTTTTTCTGGCATTCGCTCGGCAATAAATTCCTCACCCTGCTTTCCAATATGTTTACCAATTTGAATCTTACCGATATGGAATGCTGCTACAAGCTTTTCCGAAAAGAAGTGCTGGATTCCATCACCCTGGAGCAAAATCGCTTTGGCATCGAGCCGGAGCTGACCGCGAAAGTCGCGAAGGGAAACTGGCGTATTTACGAAGTGGGGATTTCCTATTTCGGACGCACCTATGCGGAAGGGAAGAAGATCAACTGGAAAGATGGCGTTCAGGCCATTTGGTGTATACTGAAGTACGGGCTTTTCCGCTAATCCCGAGGGAAGACGCTTCATGAACCGCTACCTGAAATATACCCTGCTCATCCTCTTTAGCCTGACGGTTTTTCTGCTTCTGTTAAATCTGGGGATGAATAAGCTCATCGACCATGATGAGCACCAGTTCATTGCCAGCGCAGCGATGCTGCAGCGACTGGGTTGGCTGCCCTATGCCGATTATGCTTATTTCCATCAGCCCTACCTGGTATTCATCTATGCGGCGCTATTTCATCTGAGCGATAAATTATTGCTTATCACTCGTTTCTTTTCGATCTTATGCGCAACAGCAACACTGGCTCTTCTTTTCAAACAAACCTATAGTTTACAGCAAGATAGATCATTTTCAGAACGGTATCTTATTGCCGCGAGCAGCGTCATATTGCTTCTGGTAACACCGGTATTTCATCATTCTGTTGGTCTGGCCTGGAATCATGATTTTCCCATGCTGCTGACTTTTCTCGCTTTTCTTTTCCAGACAGGGACAGTTAAAGCAGAGCAGCCATCACTTCGAAAAACCTTTCTGAGTGGATTATTATTGGGGATTGCGACCGGTGCCCGGCTTTCTTTTGCCCCGCTCTTTGCACCGTTCTTTTTACTGCCTTTTCTTTATCGCGAGCATTTTTCCCGCCGCCAGTTAATTCAGCTCGCGCTCTTTTTTAGTGCTGGATTCTTCCTGGCAATGTTACCATCGCTATATTATTTAGCGGCACATACCGATGCTTACCTCTTTGGCAATCTCGGTTATCCCGGTTTAAATACGCTTTTCCGGGAATCACAGGGTTATACCCGCTCTATGGATATCTTTTCGAAAGCATTCTATACGGCGGAGATGATTTTGCAGCCCGGAAACCTGATTCTGATTGCCGGCGCATTCCTCTTTGCCCTAAAGCGGCCACTCATCACCAAATCATTTAAAGACCGTCGCCGGCCAGAACTTATTTTTGTTTTGTTAATGATGCCCTTTCTGCTCATAGGCACATTTGCCGCAACACCGTCATTTAAACAATATTTTTATCCACCAATTTTCTATCTGCTGGTCGCAATAATTTATGGTATCGGCAGTTTTTCGGAATTACAAAAGCAGCTCAATAAACGCTTACAGCACTTTGCTTTGTTTCTGCTCATTGCAATTATTTATACGCTACCACGCTACACTGATCCTTTTCAGCTGCCGAAGGTGAAATATTGGCATGCCAGTCAGGTGCATCAGATGGGAGGTGAGATTCGGGAGTTAATCGGTGAAGATGGGAGGGTTTTTACCTTTGCCCCAATTATTCCCCTGGAGGGCGGATTGGAGATTTATCCGGAATTGATTACCGGGCCGTTCGCCTGGCGCACCGGGCAGTTTTTGGATGGCGATGAAAGGGAACGCTACAAGATTGCCTTTCCGGACCAACTGGAAAATTTTCTGACGAAAAAGCCTCCCAGTGCCATTCTGCAGGGATATGAGTGGCGACTGGAACCGCCATTAATTGAGTATGCGAGAAGGAACAACTATAGCTACAAAACATTACGCTTGCAAAAGCGATTGTGGCTACCGCCGACCCCTTAACGCTTCTCCTTTCAACATTTAAGCATAAAAAAAGCCATTCTTGAGACAAGAATGGCTTTTCTATTTTAATCAAATTTAAAAATCAAATTACATTACAACCAGACCTTCGGTATTGGCATTTTCCAATTTTTTCAGGTTCAGGTTATTATGAATCAATACTGCTCTCTGGAGCAAGGGCATGGTAATCGAACAGCGGGTGAATTTACCGCCAACAATTTGCGCTTCCCGCATGACCGGCTTCATCACCTTGCAGTTTTCGAAATTGGTATTGCGAATAATCGCAGTGGCGAAGCGGCAATTTTTCAACAAACTGGTTTTGAATTCCGTATCATCGAGAATACAACCGATGTAATTCATTTTTACCAGATCACTCATAACAAAATTGCAATTATGGAATTGACTACCGGAACACAGCGCATTGTCCAGATGACTATCGGAAACGGTGACATTATCGAAATAACTCATCATAAAGCTGCCGTCAGTAATTCTGGCGTCTTTAAATTCAACATTTTTCCAGAACGTATTTTTTAAATCGGCTGACTTGATGTAAAGATTTTCGATACGGCAATTTTTCATTTTTAACAAATTGCCTTCGATCATCGACATG
>JAUIFT010000779.1 GCA_030430345.1 Calditrichia bacterium
TTTTTTGTTAGGATTTTTATCTTGAATGGACTCCGCCTGTATCCATTTCTTACTGCCAATTACAAGTTGAAAAATTATTTTTTTAATGTCCAATATCCAGCCTTCAACATACGATCTCGAATCGCAATGCTAAAATAAACAAATATTTAGGGCAAAAAAATATTTCAAGATTGAAAATTGGATATTCGATATTGGATATTCATCTTTTAATAGATCAATCGTGTGTTAATGCGCAGAGAATTAAAAGCGGTCCCCCAATCCAAACCCCTCTCAGGCAGGAAAGGGGGACGCGCTATCTAAAACACCCAACCATGAACACCGCCGGAGGTGCGCAATGCTCATGGCTGAAAATTTTTCCGGAAATCTTTAAGGAAAGCTAAGGAATGAAAAGAGGGTTGTCTAGCGGTGGTGTTGCAAATGCTATTCGTGTTGTTGCATTTTCGGGGGAATGCCTTCCCAAACCAGGTCGATATTATCTTTAATGATATTATCGCGCAGCACAACCTTACTGAGATAGTTGTGATAAGCACTGCCGACCAGGGCGCGGTTGCCAATAATCCTGTTGCCACTAATGAGAGTTTGACTTTGATTGCTATTATAGGTCACATCGATGCCCCCGCCCCGGGAGTGGGCATTGTTTTTATGCTCTGCCCGGTTGAAGCTGATGGTGTTATCCATAATTTCGACATTTCCGTTACAGTATATCACACAAATACCGCCGCCCTTGCAAGACCATTCTGCAATCACCCGGTTAAACGAAATGTCATTACCGACAATGCGCGCAGTCATGCCTAAGCCAATATTTACGCCCCCCCCATTGCCATCCCGTTTAGCGTAAACCAGATTATGCCGGATGCGATTGTTCTTCAGGAGGAGGTCGGCCTGGTATTTTTCCGACCAGCTTGCGATGCAGCTGCCGGCGTCATATTCGGAATAGCTGGCGTTGTAGGCAACAAGGTTGTTGCTCACCGATGCGTTACCGCCCAGGCAGAGCGCGGTACCAAAAGTATTCTTTTCGGCGGTTAAGGTGTTTTCAGTAATTCGGTTATTGTTAAGCACAATATGGATCAAACTGTCCTCAGTTTCGAAGTAAACGCCACCGCCATCAGCTTCGTTGACATCGCGGATATGATTATCGATAATCCGATTGTGGCATATATATGCGCCGGACTGGTAGCAGAGAATGCCCCCGCCTGCCCGGATATCGCTCCACTCATTTAGCCATTGAATTTTTGACATCGTTCCGCTGCCCCCCGTGAGGGTAAAGCCGCATAAAACGGAAGCGGTATCTTCACCGGAAATAAAGAAAACCACCGATCCGCTGTCCGGATGGGCCGGGCGGCTGCCATCGATGATGGTCCCGGCGATATCGGTGGTATCCCCACTGATTAGGAAACGGCTGGCAACGGTAATCGCTTTCCCCCGGAAGTTGATGTTTTCGTAATAAGTGCCTTCCGCGACCAGCACGGTGTCACCTGTCTGCGCAGCGTTGATGCCGGCCTGGATGGTTGGCTGCCTGCCGGGAACATGGATAATCTCTCCCGGCAGCGAAGTGGTGATGAGGAGGAAGATAAAAAGATAGCCAAAAATTTTCATTCCCGATTCTCCTTCTCGTTGAATTGGGCGGCATAAGCGGAGGGCGGTTTGCCAAACCTCTCCCGGAACGCGCGGGTAAAGTGCGAAGGACTGTTGAACCCGACCTGGTAGGCGATCTCCGAGACGTTCCCGCTGTGATGTGCCAGCAGTTGGGCCGCCTGCTGCAGGCGCAGGGTGCGAATGAACTCGTGAGTAGACTGGCCGGTCAGTGCTGACAGCTTGCGGTGCAGTTGACTACGGCTTAGTCCGATTTCTTTCCCGAATGCTTCCGTAGAAAAATCCGGATCGTCTATATGCGTTTCAACCAGTGCTATCGCCCGCTGCAGGAAGCGGGCATCGAGGGAGGATAGCGCGCTATTATCTGTAGCAAAAGTGCCGCCCTGGCGGAATTTCTG
>JAUIFT010000780.1 GCA_030430345.1 Calditrichia bacterium
TCCTGGTCCGGTATAAAGGAGAGGAGTTGATCATGGATCCACCAGGTTTCATCATTGGCTTTTCTCCAGGCAACCTGCAAGAGCATTTCCGTGGAATCGTTACCCGAGAATGTAACCGTACCAGCAATTTTTGCCACTTCGTCGACCCAAATTTCTTCGCTGCCGGCCAGAATGTCATCAATTGTGGTTATTTCAACAGAAACCTGACAATAGACCCAGGACGTCAACAGTAAACATCCCAAAAGGTTGTAAACAAGCGCATTTCGCAGGCATTTGCGAGCAGCCTGCAGTTCTACTGCAAAAGTTTGATTCATCATTAGTAATCTTTTTTGGCGACACTTTTCCGCATCAAAAGCAGGAACTTTTACTACGGTTAAAACTTTAGAGGCCGGAAAATAACACCTGCAATGATGAAAGATTTCTTACCGAATCACGATTTTCTAATTCGGTTTTTTGAAGGGAAGAATTCTAATTGGAAGTGCAAAATAAAGGGTAGGAAAAATTAATGTAAAATATCCAATGTCCGATGCAGAATTTAGAAGCTTTAAGTTTTTTACGACATTTTTTAAATCCGTCTTTCACTTCGACATTGTAAATTGGACATTGAACATTGGATATTTTAACGCGTTGTTTCTCAGGCAGATTCCGGTGGGAAGAGATATTGAAAATGGCGCCAGAGCCGCTTACCCCAGGCTATTTCAGTGTGATTACCTTCCGGATAAAAGTGGAATTCAAAATCGACATCCCGTTTAATCCCTTTATTCCGCAAAATACGCTTCACCCGTTTGCAGCCTTTATGCAGCAAGCGTTCTCCGCCAATGCCGCCACAGTCCATCATAAACCTGATTGGCTGGCGGGGCCGTTTACTATTACGGATATGCTTTATCGCGGCATTTTTCCCATAAATAAAGCTGGGAGAAAAACATCCTGCTAATCCGAAAACATCAGCAAGATACCAGCGCAGCAGAATAGACACCAATCCGCCCATGGAAGCCCCCATCGTCGCGGTATGTTCCCGGTCCGGCAGGGTTCGGTAGTGGGAATCGATGAACGGCTTCAATTCCTGGATAATAAAGTTGCGATAACTACGCCCTTTTGGAGAATAAGAATATTCATCCAAACGGTCGTGGGTATTATTGATACCGACAATGATAATCTCACGCATGCGTTTTTCTTCGATAAGTTTCGTTGCCGTCTCATCCGCCTGCCAGTCCACACCGCCGTAAGCTGTATATGGATCGAAAATATTCTGGCCATCATGCATGTATAATACCGGATAATGCTTCTCAGTATCCGTTTCGTATCCCGGGGGGAGCCAGACGATAATATCCCGCGCTTTCAGGCCCATCATTTCCGGGGCATGATGGAACTTTACATTTCCGGTAATGCGTTCTTCCGGCTTGCTGCTGGCAATTTTTTCTTCCTGCGCTTTTGCTGCCGAATCTTTCCAGTGTGGGATTACCAGCTTACGCATAAGGTCCTTTTTAACGGTAATATGAAAATTATCCAGGGCGTGTCCTTGCTCATTGGAGGCTTCGGAATCCCAACTGCCCCGGGTAACTTTATATTCCAGGCGGGTGTTTTTCGGCACAGTGATGTTGGCATGCCAGGCACCATCATTTTGTCTTTCCAGCGCCAGGCCATCCGGTTGCCAGTTCCCCAGCACTCTATGATTTCCGGTGATGTAGACGCCATCCCCGACGGGAATATTGTCCGGTTGGACGCAAAGTGTTACTGTGTGCATAATCGTTTTCTTCATCGTTAATTCTACAAGCCGCTCAAGGTAAGTGTCTGTATTGCGTTTATACCGGTGAAAGTCACATATTTTTATTTTCCAAACATAAATTTTAACGGCCGCCAGATACGGGCGGCCCAGGCTGCCTCGGTATGTGCTGCTTCCGGATCAAGAAACCAGTGCAGGTTTTTTCCCTCTGCAAAACCAATTCTTTTTAAAGCAGCGAGCATA
>JAUIFT010000041.1 GCA_030430345.1 Calditrichia bacterium
ATTCGGCAATCACCTTATTAAATCTCGTTCGAAACTTATTGTACTTCTGTAGCACTTTGTGAGTAATTTCGTCGACTCCCTCCAACTCTTGTCGCGCTTCCGACATATCGATTCGCCACTCCTCGGATTCGCAAATCAATCGCCTCATTTTTAACGGGATGGATTTTGCACCAACGGCAAATTTTGACTTGCTCAAGAAAGCTTATGATGCGGCAGTCGCCAAAGGACTGAGTGTAAAAGTCGGTAATATATTTACCACCGATCGTTTTTACCATGAAGATCCCACCTATTGGAAAAAATGGGCTTCCTATGGCGTTCTGGCAATTGAGATGGAGTCATCCGGTCTTTACACCCTCGCGGCTCAGCATGAAGTACGGGCACTGACCATCCTGACAGTTAGCGATGATATTATCACTGGCGAACATGCATCGGCAGAAGAACGGCAAACCACCTTCACCAGTATGATTGAAGTTGCGCTGGCCGCGGTCTAGTTAATTCACAAGAACAGCAATTGTAAAGGAATATCTATGAATGCGATTTTTGCAGCGCTGATTTTTATTGCGGTTGCAGTAACCGGCTACCGGCAAATCACCTGGGTAGCGACATCTCCGGAGATGGTTTCTCCCATGCAGGCACTCACCGAAGGCATTGTTTCTTCCGCGGAAGGGTCTGTCGAACTGGCGATTGGCCTGATTGGCATTATGGCTTTTTTTCTCGGATTGATGAAAGTTGCTGAAGACGGCGGCTTATTGAAAATTATCGCCAAGCTGGTCCGCCCGATAATGATTCGGCTTTTTCCGGAAGTACCGTCAGATCATCCGGCGATGGGTGCGATGATTCTGAATATCTCTTCAAATGCAATGGGTTTAGGGAATGCCGCAACACCATTCGGGATTCGGGCAATGCAGGAGCTCGACACCCTTAACAAACAAAAAGGCACGGCAACAAATGCCATGGCGCTCTTTCTGGCGATCAACACATCCAGTGTAACACTATTGCCAACCGGGGTCATTGCGATACGTGCAGCGGCGGGTTCCACAGACCCGGCAGGCATTCTTCCCACGACACTTTTCGCGACGCTTTGTTCCACGGTTGCGGCGATTACCGCTGCGAAACTGCTTCAGCGTTTCTCTCCGATGACCGGAGACGACTCGCCTGCCGAGGAAGCGGTTGCATCTGAACCTTCACAGGAAGCGCTTCTCCCGGAAGAAGCCTCCGATGCTTATCCGGATTGGGTCTCTTACCTCGCTATGGGTGCAATCGTCGGTTTTATTCCCCTTGCTATTGTATACGGGCAATCGATTGGCCCCTGGATTATTCCCGGACTGGCTGTGTTGCTGCTTGGTTTTGGATTATATCGGAAAGTGCGTATTTACGAAGTATTTGTAGAGGGTGCTAAGGACGGATTCAATGTCGCGGTTAAAATCATTCCTTACCTGGTTGCGATATTAGTTGCCGTTGGGATGTTCCGCAACAGCGGGGCGATGGACATGATTGTCGGCTCCATTGGTCAGTTTACCACGGCGCTGGGAATGCCAACCGAAGCATTGCCAATGGCGCTGGTCCGACCGCTTTCCGGTTCGGGTGCGTTTGGTGTGATGGCGGAAATTGTTAACAACCCGGCGGTTGGCCCGGATAGTTACACCGGCTACCTGGTCAGCACTTTACAAGGTTCCACAGAGACGACTTTTTATGTGCTGGCGGTTTATTTCGGCGCTGTTCAGGTGCGCCGGACCAGACACGCATTGGCAGCGGGGTTAACCGCAGACTTTGTCGGTATTATCGCCGCTGTTATCGGCTGTTTGTATTTGTATGGCTAACAACCGCCTGGTGTTTGCGTAAAAAGCGGGATGGGAAACTTTATCATCTTTATCTTGCAATAAGCGCATAATAATTCTATAATTTATTAAGTAATCTGGCAGAGAGAATAAAAACTCCTCCACTAAAACAGGTTGCAACGAAAGTCCACTTTTTTCTACCCGGCGATTTTCGTTGTAACCTTTTTTTTATCCAAAAAGTGCCTCAAACAGAAAATCCGGAGCTTATTATGCGATTCCTTATCCTTTCAATTTTGGTCTTAACTATTCTTAATACGGCATTCGCGCAACTATCACTTAGTTGGGAAGCGCAGGACAGTGGTTTGGAAGCATCCTTGCGCGGATCATCTGTGCTGGATAAAAACATTGCCTGGGTTAGCGGCAGCGGCGGGAAATTTGCCTATACAAATAATGGCGGCAAAAACTGGCATCCGATGACGGTGGCCGGGGCGGATTCTCTTGATTTTCGGGATGTTCACGTTTTTGACGAAAAAACGGCCTACCTGATGAGTGCCGGTACCGGCGCAAACACAAGAATTTACAAAACCATTGACGGAGGCCAAAACTGGCAACTTCAGCTGACCAATCCTTTTCCGGAAGGATTTTTTAGCAGCATGGGATTTTGGGATAAGGATAATGGCATTGTTTTCAGCGATCCGGTCGATGGTAAACTGGTGATATTTGCCACTGATGACGGAGGTGTTAACTGGCTGCAGATTTCTCCGGCTGTAATCCCTGCGGCCATCGAAGGCGAATATGCCTTCGCCGCCAGTGGCACTTGTCTGATAATTACCGAAGAAGGTAATGTCTGGATAGGCACCGGCGGCAGTGCAGCCCGGGTCTTTTCCAGCGCGGACAGAGGTAAGTCCTGGCAGGCAACGCCAACACCAATGATTGCCGGAGAAGCATCCACTGGCATATTTTCCCTGGCATTTCTTGATGAGAACAGGGGCGTTTTGGTTGGAGGAAATTATCAGCATCCGGATAGCGTTGGCCCAAACATCGCATTTACGGAAGATGGCGGAAATAGCTGGCATCTGCCCGAAAAGAATCTGGCAATGCCCTATCGTTCCTGTGTCGGTTATCTTCCCTACAAAGACACAGTAATCCTCCTTGCCGTCGGCCGCTCCGGATGTAGTTTTTCAACGGATTTAGGCAAATCCTGGCAACATTTCGGGGAAGAAGGTTTTTATACTTTCGATTTTTCAACAGATGGTCATTGCTGGGCGGCTGGCGCAAATGGCCGTATCGCTAAGTTGGTAATTTCTGAATAATTTAGCCAAGCACAAACTCAAATGTGTCTTTTTAAGTTTTCTCCTGTCTCAACGACTGAAAGCAAGAGGGTAGCTTAGTGAAATGAAACTAAACACGGGAGAAAAAGTAAAAACTTCAGTTGCTGAGCGATGCAACAGGGTAAACGGTGAGTTAGCAATTCAGTTCATAAACAACGCTGAATATCACCAGAAGGGACATTAAAATGAAACGATTACATTTATCAACGCGACTTATATTAGCGCTTCTAATTTCAACAATTACATTTTCAACAGCAATATTCGCTGATGAAACAACGGATATTGCACCAGAATGTAAACCGGCGGATCAGGCCGTTTATTATGACAAATTTCAATCAGATTCTGTGCAACTTCGCGATGTGCAAATCTGGTATCAATACGGTCAGGACAACTTCAAGCTGGAAGACTGGCAGAAAGCGATCGGCTACTACTGGAAAGTGGTTTTAAATGACAAAGCCGGCACCTATAAAGTGGTTTACCGTAAATTGGCCGACAGCTACCTGTCACTAATGAAAATTAACCAGGAACAGCAGGCTGCTTATCTCGACAGTGCTTTTCTGGCAATTTATCGTGGTTTGGATCGCTATCCGGACTATGCCATGCTGCACTTCAAAGCAGGTAATATTTACAAAAGCATGCAGCAGCCGCAGTGTGCAATTCCCCATTATGAGGCACTGACCGGCATCTCACCCAAGCAGGTTAACTACCAGAAGATTCTGGCACAGCTGCTTTATCAAACGGACGATGAGCGCGCGTTAACGGTGCAGGGCAAGGTCCTTGAGCTATCCCCGGAAGATACGGATGCAGCGCAATTCCACCTGCGCCTACTCAGTCACTTTAACAAAGATGCGCTGGCATTTATGGCTGAGCAATTCGAACGGGATACCAGCAACGTCATTAACGCAATGCGCTATGGCAAGGAAGCCTACAATCGCGGTGAATATGCTGCTGCAAAACGCGCTTTTAACGCCGCCTTTGTTACCGACTCTTCTCATCTGGAAGCCGCGGGTATGTATGCCCGCAGTTGCGAAGGCCTCGGCGACTACCGCAGTGCCATTTCTCAGTACCAAAGGATCCTTGAGGCAAATAGCGGCGACATCAACACTTTAAGCTTATTGGCATTGGCCACGGCTGAAGTCCACAACTTTAGCGCCGCTTCCGGTTACGCCCGGAAAGCGATTCGGATTTCTCCGGAGAGCGGGCAACCCTTTATCGTCCTGGGCCACATCTACGAAAAAGGGGCGGATTACTTTCATGGCAAAAGTGGTAAAAACAACTATAGCTACGACACAAAAATGGTTATGGAAAAAGCAGCTTTTATGTATAAAAAAGCCCAGCAAGATCCCAACTGGGCAAGCCAGGGTGTTCAGAATTACGAGCGTTTAAGCAGTAGTTCGGTTTTCCGGAATAAAGAGGACAAACATTTACACAATTACCGTGAGAACATCACTGACCCGAATTATAGCTGGGTTAAATAAGACGACTTATCCGGAGCGTTTCAGTGAGCGCTCCGGATTTATTTTTTAGGGAATCGACTATTATGGCTGACATGCTGGTAAAACTTTACAATCTTCCTGATGAATGGTCTTTTATTGCCTCATTAAATCCGAAAGGGATTACCATCCGGAAAGCCATTGGGCCGGAACACTTGTTTATTACAAGCTGGGTAGAAACCCATTTTAGCAAAGGCTGGAGCAGCGAAGTCAACGCAGCACTGGGCAACCGCCCCAGCACATGTTTTATCGCCGAGAAAAACGGTGAACTTCTTGGATTTGCTTGTTATGATGCTACGGCCCTGGGCTTTTTTGGTCCCACCGGCGTTCACCCCCAGGCACGCGGAGAAGGCATTGGCAAAGCATTGTTGCTGGCTTGCATGGCGGACATGAAACTTAAGGGGTACGGCTATGCCATTATCGGCGATGCCGGCCCGGGAGAGTTTTATCAAAAAGTCGTTGATGCATCCGAAATAAAAGACTCTTTTCCAGGCATTTACCGGGGAAATGTTGCCAAAGAATAAACCCGCGTATTCTCGTTGATTACAACACTAATCTCCTCTCCCCTGCCAGTAGATATTTCATCCAAAGGTTTTTGTAATTCAATTTGTAAATCAAATTGAAATTGAATAAGTTGTTTTTGAACACTGCTCAGTTTTCTGCCGGGTAAGATACTTTTTCCCGGGAAAGCAGTCGTTATTTTCAATATGCGTTAATGGTCTCTGATAATTTTCATTCATCCACATAAACAGGCAGATAGTTATGAAGTTGAAAAAAGTAGTCGTCGTTGATGGTTGTCGAACACCATTTCTGCGTTCCGGCAGCGATTATATGGATTTGATGTCTTACCAGTTAGGGCAATATGCCATCAAAGGGTTGCTCACGAAAACCGGCCTGTCCCCGGACGCTGTTGACCAGGTAATTATGGGCACGGTAATCTCCAATGTAAAAACCAGCAACGTTGCCCGCGAATCTGCCATCACCGCCGGTATTCCTAACACAACCCCTTGTCACACTGTCACCCAGGCATGCATTTCCGCCAATCGGGCAATCTCCTCCGGATGTTTGGAAATTATGTCCGGCCGTGCAGACGTGATCATCGCTGGCGGCGTGGACAATACCTCGGATACCCCAATCAATTTCCGTAAAGCGATGCAAAAGAAGTTGTTTAAAGCCCAAAAACTTCGCGGGTTAGGAGATAGCCTTAAATTTTTATTTTCACTTCGTCCGGGAGATTTTTTACCTGAACGCCCAAAGGTAGCGGAATACAGCACGAACCGCGTTATGGGTGAAGACTGCGACATTATGGCGGCACGTTTCCAAGTGAGCCGGGAAGCGCAGGATGAGTATGCGGTTCGCTCTCATAAAATGGCGGCACAAGCTCACGAAGACGGTCATTTATCCGCAGAGATGTGTGAAGTTGCTCTCCCGCCGAAGTTTAAACCGATTGATAAAGACAATGGCATTCGCGGCGATACTTCCCTGGAAAAGGTAAAGCGATTGCGGCCGGCATTTGATCGTAAATTCGGCACATTAACTGCCGCCAATTCTTCCTTCTTGACTGATGGCGCCGCCGCAGTGCTTTTAATGTCAGAAGAGAAGGCAAAATCACTGGGCCTTACCCCCAAAGCAGAAATCGTTGATTTTGTTTTTACCGGACAGGATCTAAATGATGAGTTACTACTCGGTCCAACCTACGCTGTTTCCGAAATTTTGCAGCGCAACAACTTGTCGTTAGAGGATTTAGACGTTATTGAATTTCATGAAGCATTTGCCGGTCAGATTTTAGCCAATGTCACCGCCCTCGCATCCGATGAATTCGCGAAAGCCCATCTTGGAAGAGATAAAGCGGTTGGTGAAATAAATATGGATAAATTTAACCGCTGGGGCGGCTCCCTCTCAATTGGCCATCCATTTGGCGCAACCGGCGCCCGCCTGTTAACGACAACTGCCAATCGACTCCATCACGAAAATGGGAAGCTTGGCCTGTTGGCGGCTTGCGCCGCTGGCGCACATGGCCATGCGATGATCATAAAACGTTATACTGCTTAAGCGACGGAGAAATAAAGTGAGAATTGAAGACGTTATAAAGATTGAAAAGAATGAGGGCATTGCGACAATCTGGCTGGATCATCAATTGGAAAAGACCAACATTGTTTCCCCCGCTCTGATTGAAATTTTCGAAACCGTTTTTAATGATATTGCCACGGATAATGATATTAAAGCCGCGGTATTAATTAGCCGAAAAAAAGATTTTATTGCCGGCGCAGACATCAAATCATTTGCTATTGAAAAACCCGGTGATTTTCTCCCCTACCAGGAGAAAGGCCATGCCAGCCTCGCCAGACTGGAAAACGGTAAAAAGCCGATCGTTGCAGCAGTCCATGGCGGCTGCTTTGGGTTAGGCACTGAATTGGCATTGGCCTGCCATGCAATTGTCGCCTCGAATGATTCTTCCACAGTTTTCGCCTTGCCGGAGGTAAAAATAGGTTTATTACCCGGCGGTGGGGGCACTC
Organism: Calditrichia bacterium; assembly: GCA_030430345.1. The sequence continues at coordinate 7,119 of JAUIFT010000041.1, forward strand.
AACGCCTCCCCCGCCGGGTAGGCATCCAGGCAGCACTCGATATGATGCTTACCGGAAAGAACATCTATGCTTACCGGGCCCGTAAAATAGGACTGGTTGATGTGCTGACAGACAAAAGCAAGCTTCATCAGGCGGCGGTAATCACCGCAAAAGGACTCCTGAAAAAACCTGCGAAAAAACAACCGAGAAAGACTTTCCTCAATAAACTGCTGGAAAACAATCCGGTGGGCAGATCGGTATTATTTAGCCAGGCACGGAAAATGGCGAACAAACAATCACAGGGAAATTATCCGGCGATACCGGCAATCATCGAGTGTGTCGAACGTGGTTTCAAAAATGGCATCGCGGATGGCTATGCGGCGGAGCTGGAGCATTTTGAAAAGTTAATGCTTACTCCGGAAAGCGATGCCTTACGGGGACTGTTTTTTCAAATAACTGATAACAAGAAAAACCCCATCAATAACGAAGCGAAGAAGATACAGCGCCTGGGGATGATTGGCGCCGGATTTATGGGAGCAGGTATTGCCGAGGTAAGCGTCAACAAAGGCATTGATGTTCTGCTAAAAGACATTAATCCGGAAACGATTCAGGAAGCGCGAAAAAGCATCTGGAAAGGCCTGAAAAAGAAAATTCGCTATAAAACGCTCAGCAAAACGGCGGCGGAAACGGTCATTGGCCGGGTAAAAGGACAGTTGGATTACGCCCATTTCGAGACCGCCGATCTGGTTATCGAAGCAGTATTGGAAAAAATGGAATTGAAAAAACAGATTATCAAGGAAGTGGAATCTCTGGGAAATGATAAGCTGATTTTCGCCAGCAATACTTCTTCTCTTTCGGTTAACGAGATGGCGGAAAGTGCTAAAAAACCGGATCAGGTCATCGGAATGCACTATTTCTCTCCTGTTCCGAAAATGCCATTATTGGAAATCGTCAAAACGCCCCATACTGCGGATTGGGTTATCGCCGCTTGCTACGATTTTGGCGTTCGGCAGGGCAAAACCTGTATTATCGTAAACGATGGCCCGGGATTTTATGTAAACCGTATTCTCGCCCCTTATCTGAACGAGTGTTTGTTGATGATTGAAGAAGGTGTCCCCTTCGACGCCATTGACAAGGCTTTATTGAAAAAGGGATTTCCGGTTGGACCAATCACCCTGATGGATCAAGTCGGGTTGGATATTGTTGCCCACTCGACCTCCAGCAGCGAGGCAGTCGTAAAAGATCGGGAAGGATTTGAAATCAGCAAAGGCGTGGTCAAAATGTATGAAGCTGGCCGGCGGGGCCGCAAAAACAAACAGGGCTTTTATCAATACAGCGATAAAGGCAAACGAAAAGGCGTTGATTCCTCTGCCTATCAATACTTTAAAGGGGATGGCAACAAAGCGCTTGCTGCTTTAGAAATTCAGGATCGCGCACTGATGTTAATGCTTAATGAAGCGGTAATTTGTCTCGAGCATAACATCATCAGCAAACCAGATGATGGAGACCTCGGTGCAGTTTTCGGGATTGGGTTCCTTCCTTTTAGCGGTGGGCCTTTCCGCTATATAGACCACATCGGTGTAAAAAATATTTATGATACAATGCATAGGCTTACAGAAACTTATGGCCCGCGCTTCCTACCCGCAAAAATGCTAAAGGATATGGCGGAAAAAGGGAAAGCCTTTCATTAGAATTGTGACTTCTCCCCTGCAGGCGTCCCTTAAAAACTAAAAGCGCCGTGGAATATTTCCACAGCGCTTTTTTTGGAGTCAGATGATAAGTAGATCTGTGTAGAATTTACTTCTGTTTAACCTTGTACAAAACTTGCCCCAAGTATCCACCGGAATTGATCTCGGCAATATAAAGTCCCGGTTGCATATGCGCTTCCCGCTTTAGCATTGGCTCGGAAAGCTTGTTCAGCAATTCACCGGCTTCATAATCCTGCTCGCCATCGCTTAACAGAATGGGCGTTTCTTCTTCAACGATCTGGTTTAGTACTTCACGTAATTTCATAATAATTTCCCTGAGCAAAGGTTGACAAAAAACAATTTAGTCTGAATATCTAACTTTCGCTTATTTACGGGACATTTTTCAATATGTTCTCTTATTTTTGCTAACTTTATCGCTTTTTTTGCATCAAAAAACCTTGCACTAAAGACAGGAAAAAATTATCACGATTTAATAACATTTTTGATTCCGCGTTAAAATTGGAATCCATATCACAAAAACACAGTATAATCGACTATAGCTTGTAGTATACAATTAAGTTGCAATGAAATATTTGATGATTTATTTTTAAACGCTTAGCGTATTAATTTCAGGAAGGACCTAAAATGTCAAAAAGATTTTCAGGCATACTATTACTTATCTTGCTCGTTTGCTTCTCCTTTTCATCGCTGAAAGCCGGAGAGGTTGCCCTGGAAGGTGCCCAAATTGGCGAATGGACGATGGACTTTACCGCTGCCGCAAAACTCGCCAGTGAAAAAGACCTCCCCATGTTACTTAATTTTACCGGCTCCGACTGGTGTGGCTGGTGTAAATTGATGGATAAAAATGTTTTTGCGAAAGAATCCTTTAAGTCATTCGCAAAAGAAGAGATGGTGCTGGTTACGTTGGATTTCCCCAGAAATTCCAGTATTGTTCCAGCCAAATATGTCAATAGAAACTATCAACTACAGAGTCAATTTGGCGTTAGTGGTTATCCGACATACATCATTCTGGATAGCGATGGCGAAACTGTATTAGGACAGCTTGGCGCCGGACGGGACAAAACGCCCGATGTGTTCGTGCAGGAGCTTAAAAATATCCTGCGCTTCCGGGACTCTGAAATTGCCGAATACGCCCAAACCCTGGCACCGGCAAAGGCAAAGGCTTTCAAAGCCGCCGTTGCAGATTTGAAAAGCACCCAAGATGATTTCATGGCCTGGCTGGATACCGAGCCAATTAGAAATCCTGAGAACGAAAAAATATACTCGGACTTTGTCACCAAGCTTCGGGCAAGCCTGACGAAGATAAACGAATTTTATTGATACCGATATTTTCTTAGCATTTAAAAAAGGGCGCTAGAGGCGCCCTTTTTTATTTCCTGTTTTTTATTTAGCAGTAATTCCGCTCTCTCATCTTTTTAATAGCACTCACTTTTACTACTTCCGCCAGGCAAACTATCTTCCGGGCATTGTATTTTTCAGTGCAATCACAATGCCCGAATCTCAATAAAAATATGGCATATCTTCTTCGCTATTCCCTTGGAAAAACTCAGATTATTTCCTATTATTTTGGTGGCTAAAAAGGCATAATTAACAATGGAAAGGAATACTGATGAGAAACTCAACGATTGCTGGTGTTGGTCATTATGTGCCGGAGCGTGTTGTTA
>JAUIFT010000781.1 GCA_030430345.1 Calditrichia bacterium
TCCTGCTGGCGGCTCAGCCGGTTGCGGTTTACCACCTCCTGCAGATAATCCAGATCGATAAGGGTGGTATTGGGCAGCGTGTTGATTGCCGGGTCGAAATCCCGGGGAATAGCAATGTCGATGAGCGTGAGCGGCCGTTCCGGGCGCTCGGCCATTATTTCGGAAACGGTATCTTTCCAGAGAACCGGCTCCGGGGAACTGGTTGAGCCTAAAATAAAGTCCACATCTTTGAGTGCTTTTGGGAAATCGCTGAAAGCAATGGCTTCCCCATGAAATTCCTGCGCTAACGCCGCTGCTTTGGAAAAAGTACGGTTGGTAATTATTAAGCGATGGATTCCCTTTTTATAGAGGTAACCGGCAAGCAGTTCTCCGGTTTCTCCCGCGCCAATTACCAGGGCGGTTTTATCTGTAAATCCTGATTCACAAGTCTGGAGAGATTCGATCGCAGCATATCCAACGCTAATTGCGCCACGGGCAATTGCTGTTTCGTTCCGGACTCGTTTGGAAAAATGGAAAGCCATCTGGAAAATTTTTTCCAATACTTCTCCTACCGTGCCGGCATTCTCTGCATCCTGAAGCGCCTTTTTTACCTGACAAACAATCTGCGGCTCGCCAAGAATCATCGACTCCAGTCCGGCGGTCACCCGGAAAAGGTGGTTGACGGCCGTGGTTTCCTGATAGAAAAAAAATGATTGGAGATCTTCCGGAGATAATGCCGGAAAACGATCGCGGAGAAAAGATTTTATGCGGTATAACAGCCCATTTACACATTTAGTTGCGAAATGATATTCAGTGCGGTTGCAGGTGGTGAGAATGCAAACTTCATCGATGATTTCCATTGCAGCAAGTGAATTAAGAATCTCATCTAAATTTTCCTGCGGAATGGCGGCTCTGCTTCTAACCTCAACCGGTGCAGAATGATGACTCACACCAAAAATACAATACAGCGGTAAGCTCATGAAGATCCGATCTTTTTTTAACCACAACTATTTGCTCATTACAACCCTGGCCACTGGATTCCGTTCTATCGCAAAAATAGCGCCAATTCTTAAAACTATTTCGAATCCCGGCTTTAAAAGTTGATAAAGCATGTTTTTTTAATGTTTTAGATGTGTTATGACCGTCGCAATAAGTATTAAGAAACCCTGCCACGTTTTTACCATTTTTCACATTGGAATTTCACTTTTCCAATATGAAACTTTTCTCAGTGGTATTTCTGTCAAAAATTTCAGTTAAGGGCCCGGGAAGGCCGCTGCTGACAAGGGTGTGAATATTTTACTCGCATGTGCATTTTTTGTTTAAAAAGGCCGACAGATTTTATTATATTGATAACGGAGGGAATAGACAAATAACTTTTTATCTATCTTCATGCCACGGATTTGATATGAGAATTTTGATTGTTGATGACGAAATAGATGTTCAACATCTATTCCGGCAGCGATTTCGCCGGGAATTACGCAACGGGCAAATCTCTATGGATTTTGCGCATTCCGGCGAAGATGCGCTGAAATTTCTGGAAGAAAATAACGCGGATAGCATTGTCCATGTTTTATCCGATATCAATATGCCTGGAATGGATGGACTGGAGTTATTGAAGAGTATCAAGGAACACTACTCGGATATGAAAGTGTTTATGATCACCGCTTATGATAATGATAATTATTACGAGCAGGCTCGTGAGTATGGCTGTGATGATTATCTGACTAAGCCAATCGATTTTCAGCACTTGAAAGATAAACTATTGAAGTCTGCCTGAATTCTTCGCTGCGTTCCTCCGGCAGTTTTGCTCAGAACAGCCCATTCTATTTCTACTTTCCCATCAAATGATATTTTTCAAACAAAATAAGATTTTCGGCGTTTTATTGTCTCTACGTTATAAGTGAAGTTAAACCTGGAGCACAAATGCCTTTTACAGTTTCACATGTGGCGG
>JAUIFT010000782.1 GCA_030430345.1 Calditrichia bacterium
GTATACGGGCTAAATCGTTTTTTCCCGGAAAATATTAATCCCAATCCCCATGTGCCGCCGGTTGTTTTGACCGATTTTAAGATATTTGAAAAACCAGCGATCAGCCGATTAGGAAAAGAAATATCTGAAGTTGACAGTATTACATTGACCCAGGCAGATGCATTCTTCTCTTTCGAATTTGCCGCACTGGATTATGCCTTCCCCGAAAAAAACCAGTATGCATACAAGATGGAAGGGTTTGAGAAAGATTGGCTTTTTCCGGAAGGGCGGAGATATGCCAGCTATACGAATCTGGACCCCGGCGAATATACTTTTAAAGTGCGGGGATCTAATAACGATCAAACCTGGAACCAAAATGGACTGGCAGTGCACATCACTATCTTACCGCAATTCTGGCAAACTGCCTGGTTTCGGATACTGGGTGTTATTTTAATTTTGCTGTCTATTTATATCATTGTAAAATCTCGCGTTAGAGCGATTGAACAAAATCGCCGTCACCTTGAACAAGAGGTGACGCGCCGAACCGCGGAGCTGGAACATATTACCGAAGAGCTGCGCTTACACGAAGAAGAATTGCTGGAAAATGCCGAGGAATTGCGGAAAAAGAGTGCGGCATTAGAAAAAGCAAACCGGATGGCGCAGGAAGCGAATAAGGCAAAGTCCTTATTCCTGGCAATGGTCAGTCACGAAATTCGCACGCCGATCAACGGTGTGATTGGCATGAATGACCTGATGCTGGAAACAAAACTGAGTAATGAACAGCATGAGTACGCTGAAACGATTAGGCAAAGTGCTGAATCGTTATTAAGTATTATCAACGATATTCTCGATTTCTCAAAAATGGAAGCCGGGAAATTAGATATCGAATCCATTAAATTCAGTTTGGAAGAAATTGTCAATGCCGCTGCCAACATTGTAACTCCGAAAATTCGTAAGAAGAATCTCTCTCTGGGAATAGAGATCGATCCTGAAATTCCGGATATGCTTATTGGCGACCCGGTGCGAATTCGCCAAATCCTGTTCAACTTTATTAGTAATGCCGTAAAATTCACCGCCTCTGGTGGGGTAAAACTGATCGCTGAACTTGAAGGCCGGGATAAGGATAAGGTAATCTTAAAGCTTAGTGTTAAAGATTCCGGTATTGGTATTCCCATAGAAAAACAGGCACAGATATTTGATAGCTTCTCCCAGGTGGATGCATCGACAACTCGGAAATATGGTGGGACAGGTCTGGGTTTGGCAATATCCAAGCAACTGGCAGAATTGATGGGCGGTGAGATCGGGCTGGAAAGTGAACCTGGAAAAGGGTCTACCTTTTGGTTTACAACTATTTGCCAGGAAGATGTGCTTGAAGAACTGCTTCCCTCCGTTAAACACGCGGTTCCAAAGGTCAGCAGCAATGGACAAAAACAGTTGGCGAGAAATGGCAATTCCGAAAATGAATCTACTGTGTTGGTTGCAGAAGACAATGTGATTAATCAGAAGCTCATTCGCCGTCTGTTGGAGAAAAATAGTTACCAGGTTGATGTCGCGGAAAATGGTAAAGATGCAATCGATGCATTCAAGAACAAGAAATACGACCTGGTGTTGATGGATATTCAAATGCCGGAAATGGATGGTCTGGAAGCGACGCGACGTATTCGGGAAATGGAAGCGGACGAAGGCATGGCACCGACCCCAATTGTCGCCCTGACCGCCAATGCGATGAAAGGCGATCGGGAGCTATGTTTAACTGCCGGTATGGATAGTTATATATCAAAACCCATCCGCAAAAAAGAGTTGTTTGAAACGATCAATAAGCTAATGGAAGCAGCGGATTAAGCAGTTGCCTGCGTTTCTTCTCCCACCTTGCCCTTTAATAATTTAACCCCTAGATAGAAAAATGGTGTGTCGGTTAAGGCGACAAATGCTTTAAACAGA
>JAUIFT010000783.1 GCA_030430345.1 Calditrichia bacterium
CAGCGCCTCCCACAACAATTCCCTTTTACTAAAATACACGTTAAGCATTGGCGCCCCGGATTATTCCCCCCATTGAAATTGCTTTTGCAGGGAAAATTTAAAGCACCCGAACATGATGGTAAAGCTGTTATGCCGCGCCGGGAGGCTGGCAGATTTCGAACGGTGCGTTTGCTCTATTATTTTCTTGATTTCTGGCTGGGTTGGCATATCAAAGATAAACCAAAGCAAGCGACGCTGCAATTAATCCTCTACGACCGATGTGCGCTTGATATGGCTGTCGATCCGGTTCGATTCGGTCTATCCTCAAGTAAGGGGGTTACCCGACTTTGGAAATGGAGTCCACACCCGGATGCCGTTATCTTGCTCCATGATGATCCGGAGCGAATATTTACACGGAAGCCGGAATTAACTCGGGAGGAAATCGCCCTGCAACTACAGCAGTGGATGGTTCTTTACGAAAAAGGAGCAGTAAATGCAGTCGTCCGGGTCGATGATAAACCGGAGATTATTTCTAAGCGCATTGAAAGATTGATTATCGACACGATTTTTCGTTTAAACAATGCCGATATTCCCGCCGCTGTTGACGAATATACAGCACCTCCGCTAGTTATCGGAGAATCGTAAGACTGATCTATAGCTGTGAGTGTTCAGTAATTGATGGCATCTCAACAAACATATAATTTCTGGCAGTTCATGCTGGGCGATGGTCGCGGATATCTAATCCCGTTAGATTCATCCCAAAGTGCCTGCAAAGGGTTAAACATCTATAACCCGCAGAGTGCCAAAGCCCGGCTTCTAAAACGCTGTCTCTCCGCTGGATTTGCCAGTGGTATTCTCGCCCGATTGCTTCCCGGAACAAATATTGGGCAGGTCAACAGCAATGATTTATTGAACCATCGTCTGTTCGACTTTCTGAAAACTACCTTGGCCGATGATGAATTAACTTTTGCTGTTTCCCTGGGTACCCCTTCTGCGCATCGGAAACCTGTTATCCAGATTATGAAGCGGAATCAGATCCTTGGCTATGCCAAGATAGGCTGGAATCAGTTAACCCTGCCCTTAATCCGTAATGAAGCAGAAACCTTAAAACAACTTGCTGAAGCATCTTTGGAGAGCTTGATAGTACCATCATTACTATTCGGGGGGGAATGGCAAGATAAATACATCTGTATTCAATCAGCACCGAATGTAAAAACCCAACTCGCCCCTGGACAGCTGAATCCTTCTTACGGAAGGATTTTGGAGAATCTATCTTATATCGCTGCTCAGAATTGTGAATTGCATAATTGCCAATATTGGCAAACGATGCTTCAGAAAACAAATAATGTAAAACATCCTTATTTTCGTCATGTACTGAACGAAGCGCTTTCCTTCATTCGTGGTAAGTTTAATGAGAATCGGGTACATTTACACTTTCGCCACGGAGATTTCGCGCCCTGGAATATATTGGCCGTAGCAGGCCAATACTATGTTTACGATTGGGAATATGCCTCCCGGGCAGCCAGCGCCGGCTGGGATCTATTTCACTTTTTTCTCCAAACCCGTCGCTTGTTATTAGGATTGTCTGCCGGAGAGACTTATCGGGCGCTAATTAACAATCAACAATTAAACGCTAATAACTTACTTACACTCTTTCAGACGGAGACTTTTTGAAAAGTAACATAGCAGTTTTTTCTTTAACACTTTTTTAAAAACACTTACCTTTAAGCACTTCACTTTAATGAACTAAAACAGCTAGTATGTATACCAAAATAGCTCTACTCTTCAGTTTCGCATTGCTACTGGGCTTACCCTTGCAAGCGCAAAAAAAGAAGAAAAAAGAAAAAGAACCTGAAAAGGTAAGCTCAGCCATCGAAAAAGTGGCGATTACTGGATTGAAATTCCGCGCGATCGGACCAGCCATTACATCGGGACGA
>JAUIFT010000784.1 GCA_030430345.1 Calditrichia bacterium
AGGCGGCTTCATTCCAGAAATGACTACGCGGGAACCGGGCTTGGGCTGAATATCTGCGACAAAATTGTTAAGCGGCATAATGGCAAAATCTGGTGTGAGTCTGAGTTCGGTGTCGGCAGTACCTTCCATTTTACAATATCCAAGTCCTGATTGCGGCCCTGACGACCTTTTTTTTAGACATTATTAAACGTCTTTTTCTTTTTATGCCGATTGACTTTACTAGCGCCGACTCTTAGTTTGAGCCGGCGGTTTTTTTATTTAACAGAATATAAAAGGAATATATAGAATGGCGAAGAGCAGAATTTCTGATGTGCCGGGTGCACGCAGACCGGAGGAAGTTCGCAGTTGGGAACTGGTCTTTCCGAACGATACCAATCCACACGGCACAATGTTTGGCGGTAAAATGATGGCGATAATGGATAAAATCGCTTCAATTGCCGCTGCCCGTTATTCCGAGTGCAGTGTTGTTACTGCATCAACGGAATCGATTATCTTTAAACGCCCGGTTCGGGTGGGAGATCGCATTAACATCCAGGCGCGGGTTGTATGGGTGGGACGCAGCTCCATGGTTGTTAAAGTTGATGTTTTTTCCGAGAATCCTCTTTCCTGTCAGCAGGTACATTGCACCACAGCCCGTTTCAATTTTGTCGCGTTGGACGATAACGATCAACCGACGCCGGTGCCGCCCCTGCTCGTTGAGACAGATGAAGAAAAGCAGGAATATGAACTGGCGGAGTTTGTTATTAACCAGGCGCTGGAAAGAAAGAAAAAGGCGCTGGCCAATAAACGCTCGACGTAGCATATAAGATATAGCTTATACTTATTGGGCGCTGAATTAAATATCCAGTGGCCAATATTCAATTTCGAATGTTGAAGTATCTGAAGGAAAATGCCAAATCATTATCACGTTTTTTCACTTCGCCGTTGGACATTTTAAATTGAACTTTGGACATTCAATTTTTTGACAACTAAAAAGGTAGCAGACAACAAATTGGGGTAGTGGCCAAACGCTTGTCGAAAGCCTGTAAATATTTTTATTATTGGATCATTCACTCGTTAAGCGGAAAGGATATGGAGATGAAGGATAGTGGGTTTAATCCTTTCGAAATGGCGCAAAGCCAATTCGATAATGTTGCAGATATTCTGGATCTCAATGATGGCACCAGAGAATTATTAAGAAATCCCATGCGGGAATATCATTTTAACATACCGGTGAAGATGGACGACGGCAGCACGAAGGTCTTTCGCGGCTTCCGGGTTCAGCATAACGATGCCCGGGGCCCCGGTAAAGGCGGCATTCGTTTTCACCCGCAGGAAACGGTAAATACCGTGCGGGCATTATCCATGTGGATGACCTGGAAATGTGCGGTGGTAGATATTCCCCTTGGCGGTAGCAAGGGCGGGGTCATTTGCGACCCGCATAATCTTAGCGCCCGCGAGCAGGAGCAGATTTGCCGCGGATGGGTGCGGCAGATTGCCCGCGATGTCGGTCCTTTTGCCGATGTGCCGGCACCGGATGTGATGACCAATGCCCAACACATGCTCTGGATGCTTGATGAGTTTGAAGCGATTGTCGGCGGCCGTTTTCCCGGCTTCATTACCGGTAAACCGGTCGGCATGGGCGGCTCTCTCGGCCGCAAAGAGGCCACCGGATACGGGGTTATGTACACCGTTCGGGAGGCGTTGAAAGAATTAGATTTGGCCCCGGAAGATACGACCGCCAGTGTGCAGGGATTCGGTAATGTCGCCCAGCATGCTATCGAAGCATTTCACCTGATGGGTGGGAAAACCATCTGTGTTTCCTGCTGGGATCAACAGGATCAGACCGCTTATTCCTTCCGGAAAAACGATGGTATAGACCTGGAAGAACTGAGAAATATGACCGACCATTTCGGTGGTATCGATAAAGAAAA
>JAUIFT010000785.1 GCA_030430345.1 Calditrichia bacterium
GCCGGCCATCCGCAGACTGAGATGATTATCCAACATTACTTTGGCTTCCAGAACGAAGGTCCAGTTTTCCTTGTTGTAAATCTTGAAATAGCCGTTGCCAAAATCTTCGATCTGGCAGCCCATATCAGCAGCGGTCTTTCGCCATAGTTCTTCGTAAAAACGGAAGCGGTCTTTCTCAAAAGCCGGGCGGTTGACAACTTTATGATCTTCAAGAAAGCGGCGTACGCGGGTGGTGTAAACTTGCAGGTCTGTAAATAATTTCATGATATTCTTCTGAGTATTTCCAATCTTAAGGAGCGTTCCATATTCATAAATCCATTAAACTACCGTTACTGCTATTCGTATGAGCCTCAAAGTGCGTTATTTCTTTCATACAGAAAATGATATTAGACATGATTTGCGGAAAAACTTTGCCGGGTATCAAAAAAATGGAAAGGCATTTCTGTATTTGTATTCGCCCGGCATAAACGATGAAAAAATAAACGGAAGATTACCTTACCAGTTATTTTGCACGACTGAGATTTTCCGGGAGAAACCCTTCGGTTTGTAATTGCCGGAGCAACAGCGGATTAAAAATGTTGACGCCAAATGGGTTGAGATACTCTTTGTCATGGTAATGTTTTTCAGTTTTCAGCGGATGGGCAATTTTGTTGTAATCCCAAAAAGGGATGTCGTATTTCGCCGCTATTGCTGCAAAATTAGTGGATATTTCATCGTAGTTGGCGACTACTTTTAAATTTTCCTGTGGTTCCGGTTTCGTCAGCAGCACGATTTTAGCACCATGGGATTTAACCAATTCGATTGTGCGGGCAATATATGCTAGCTGACTGGGGTTTGCTTCAATCTTCTGTGCCTGGTATCCGCCCGGCGGTTCTTCCCAGGGCTGGGAAAAATCCGCTTCATTAATCTCAAGATAGCGGGTAAATTCTACATATCCACCGGGAGTGTAGGCTTCTCCATCACGATCCTTTTGCGTATACTGCGGCGCTTTATTCAGCAGATCGAGTATCCAGGAAGAGGTTGCTTCATTCAAAGCATGGGGATTACCGATCGACAATGCCATGCCCCAAAATCCGGAATTGTAGGGCGCATTTGTTGCAAGATCATAAAAGCTTTCCAGTCCATCCCGGTTGATCACCCGGTAATTCAGATCGAAAACAACCACCCGGGGATTCAACTTTTCCAGGTATGCCTTCAGAAGATAATAGCTGTTTAACGGGGTTTGTCCGGTTGTGCCCATATTAAAAGCCCGGAGGCCATTCGCCACATAAATACGCGTATCGTAAGTGCGATAACAATGGGATGAACCGATAAAAACGATATCAATGTTCTGATGCTGGTCAATTTCCTGATAGCGGGGGAGCGTGAATCCAAAATCGCCGGGAATGACCGGATTGCGCGTTGCGATTTTCATCAGCGGTCGATTACCGATATTAATGACGGAAAGCAGCACTGCGCCAGCGAAATAGGCGATTAGAAACACTATAACAAAAATGATTGAACGACTAAATATTTTCATCATGGCCAAAATTAAAATTGGAAGTAAATAAATTCGCTGCGGCTAAATACACCGAAAAGAGTGATGCTTAACAACAGCGTGTAATAAACCAGCCAGCGAAAATACAGCGGACGCGCCGTAAACCATTGCTGGAGGCTGACTTGCGTTTGGAATAAATGAATTATTTCCATAAACCCGATAAAAGCGAGTGCGATTAAGAATTCACCGGTGCCAAGGGCCAGGCTAATATTTCCTAATGCATCGCCGGAGAAATCCAGCATAAGCATCCGCTCGATAATCAAAAAAGCATCGCCGATAGAATTGGCCCGGAAGAATATCCAGGCAAACCAAACCAGGTGATAAGTGACGAAAACTTTTAATGCATTCCGTAGCCAGGGGAGATTGGTCAGGCCGC
>JAUIFT010000042.1 GCA_030430345.1 Calditrichia bacterium
TCCGCCCTTACACGTGCATGAAAAAGAAGATGAACTGTTTTATGTCGTCAAAGGTACATACGAATTTCGTTGTGGCGATGATCGGCAAACCGTTAGCGAAGGTGCGCTGGTGCATTTACCCCGCCGAAAGCCACACAGCTTTAAAAACATCGGAGAAACGCCCGGCGTACTCCTGAATACTATTTCCCCGGGCGGATTCGAAGGCTTTTTCGAAGAGATCGATCAATTGCCGAAGGACCAGCCATTGGACCGGAAAAAGGTTGCGGAAATAGCTGCTAATTATGGATTGAAGTTCTTGTAGGTCTTGACGAAAAATAGCATTGAAAAAACAAACAAGATTATCATTCCTGGCACAAAAATATTCCTTCAATCTGCATTGCTTTGGGCGATGAGCTGGGAATAGCTCCCGGCCATAGCAATGTGTAAATTGTTATATAAAATCATTTCCCGAAATTTTTTAAAAAAAATCTGAAATTATCGAATAGTATTTAGTCTGTTTCCTTTTAATACAATAGAGAGGACGTAATGGCTTTAAATTGGCAAATACTACGCGATTTCCTGGTGACGTTCAAAAGACCGCTGGCTTTAGTGCTGGAGTCGACGAATGCTTGTAATGCAAACTGCTCGATGTGCTCCCGGGAAGCACTGTCCCGAAAAACCGGTAAAATGGATTTTCCCTTATTTAAAAAGATTGTCGAAGATGCCCGCCGCACGAATATCTCAACTTTTCAATTAAGCTTTTACGGAGAGTGCCTACTGGATGCCCAGCTTGCTGAAAAGATAAAATATATACACGCTACGATACCCGATGCCTGGGTTCAAATAGTAACAAATGGAAGTCTGCTAACTTATGAAAATAGCTCAGGTTTATTGGAAGCCGGGATTTCCGAGATCAGGGTTAGTATTGAGGGCAACAATAAAAATGAGTATGAAACCATTCGACGCGGACTGAAATTCGATCAGCTGGTTAATAATCTTTCCGATTTGAAAAAACTGCGTGACGCGAAAAAATCCAATAAAACCAGAATCGTTGTTACCGGCCTGAATTTAAAAGAATTTCCGTTAGATGAAGTAGAATATAAGAAATTCTGGGCTAAATACGCCGATATCGTTCATGTCCGCGATGAACACCTTTTAAATCTTGAGAAAAAGGAAAGTTTTCTGCAGAAGGTGCTTCCCTGCGATCACCTCTTTACCATGTTACCGGTGCATAGCGATGGGCAATGCACTATTTGTATATATGATTGGTATGGGAAGGCAGTTTACAACACGCTTGCCAATAATACTATCCGCCGTGTCTGGTTTGATCCCAAATTTACTTTTTACAGAATACTGCATTTGCTGGGGTTGAAGAAAATGATAAGTATTTGCCGTCATTGCGCATATAGAGCTAATTACAAAAAACTGATCCGCAACTAGTAGTTTGTCAATTGAAATCTGACGTGTTCCACTTACATGCTTTGACAAGCTCAGCATTATTGCTGATACTATCCTGAGCTTGTCGAAGGGTGATTAACCAGACAAAATAGAATTGGCAAACTACCAGTCTTTTTTTTCCGGCATTGATTCGAATAAAATATCTTATATACTTTAGAAAATTATGACCATTGAAATTCGTTCGCTTGACAATACGCCATTCGCTATGGTGCACAATTGCTTTCTGGATGCTTTTTCCAATTATGAAGTGCCAATCCAGCTAAGCCTTGCTCAACTGGATTATATGTTTTCCCGGCGCGGTGTGGACTGGCAACTTTCATTTGGTGCATTTGAAAATGACCAACTGGTTGGCTTTGTCATGAATGGGGTCCGGGAATGGAACGGTCTTTCCACTGCTTATGATACCGGCACCGGCGTGCGTGCTTCCCACCAGGGAAAAGGCGTTGGGAAGGAAATGTTCGCGGTGGCGCTCCCGGCGCTAAAAGCAAATGGGATTCGCCAATATCTGCTGGAAGTTATCCAAACGAATACCTCGGCAGTCGCGTTATACCAGAAAATGAATTTTGAAACGACCCGGGAGTTTGTCTGCTACGCCGCTACCTGGGAAGATCTTTCTTTGCCAACAATTTCCCGACCTTTTTTCACCTTGCAAAAGATAACCGTCGAAGAAGTTTCCCGCCTGGAAGATGCTCATGATTATCTACCATCCTGGCAAAATTCGCTAGATTCGATAAAAAGAAAAGCCGCAGGGTTTTATTGTATCGGTGCATTCGATGGTGAGCAATTGATTGGATATGCTATTATCGATCCGGAAAGTGGCGATATCCCGCAAATTGCTGTTAAGCAAAAATACCGCCGTCAAGGTGTGGGATCAGCAATGTTGACAGCGCTTTCCCGGCAATGCCAATCTGAAACAATTAAGTACGTAGACGTCGATCGGCAGGATAAGGGAACCCGCCAATTTCTACTTGCCCGTGGGTGCGGGGAAACAGTGCGGCAATTTGAAATGATCTTGCCGCTTTAGCTATTCGTAAACGTTTAGGGATAATCTAAAAAAAACGTTTCAGGGAACTGGCTCAGCCAATTATTCCATCGGGTTAAGGTAGATGGTAATTCCGGCAGGGTGCGATCCTGGTAAAATCCGCTGATGCAGGTAAGTTCCTCAGTACCGTTCAGGTGATACCACATACTTTCCGTTTCCCAATCATATAATACAAAAGTGTTCCGATAAGTCCATCCGCTGGCGCTCAGGGTTAAAATTTCCCCGTCAATTTCCCGGCTGTACACGGCAGCCAATTCTACCAGTGGTCAGTAGGCAACGGAAACATGCGCATCAGCAAACTTTTCCGTGACGACCTCGTGCCGACTCATTACATCAATCGGATAAGCGCGATCGTCGCCATTCAGGGAAACGCCCATGACCAGAAATGTCGCATCCGTATCAGGAAATGAGGAGATGCCGCTATGGATAAATTGCGGGTCGGAAATCGGGCGAATGGCGTTCTTGCCAATACCGAATTGAAATTCATCTGCTTTCATGTTGTATTTTTCTTCGGCACTGGTGACATCCCACTCCTGCCCAACTCTATCGACAATATAAACTCTGCCGTTTTCCCGAATCACCCGTTCCGGGCCCGGTTCGCCGGGACTTTCGCAGGAACCGGACAGTAGCGCCAAAGCTAATATTGCTGTTAATGCAAATATTTTCATCGTGTATTTTTCCCCAAAATGACGCTCCTTAAACTCTCGACAGTTAGCCGAATTATAGTGCCAATTCGTCCTGATATTCTCCGTAATTGACATTACAATCTCCCCGGAAAAGTATTATATTAGCGAATATGAACGAATTGAGTTACAAGAGCGAGATTAATCAGGACGTTCCGCCGGCAGCCGAAGGAGAATTTTCACCGGCGGCGATCGGGCCGCTGCGGGTATGGCCTCCGGTGGTGTTAGCGCCGATGGCCGGAATTACCAATGCGCCGTTTCGTTCACTTTGCCGGGAGTTTGGGGCAGGACTGTATGTGAGTGAAATGATCACCTCGCGCTTGCTAGTCGCCAACGACGAATACACTTTGAAACTGGCGGCATTTGCCCCGGAAGAATCTCCCCGCAGCCTGCAGCTTTACGGCACCGATCCCTATTACATGGGTGAGGCAGTAAAAAAACTGCTGGCGGAGCACCACGTTGATCATATCGATATGAATTTCGGATGCCCGGTGCGGAAAGTAACCCGCAAAGGCGGCGGCGCGGCGATACCACTAAAGCCGAAGTTACTCCGCAACCTGGTGCGGGCGGCAGTAAGCAATGCCGGGTCCGTGCCAGTGACGATTAAATTCCGGATGGGCATCAATGATGAGTATTTAACCTATTTGACAACCGGGAAAATTGCCGAAGACGAAGGCTGCGCCGCCGTTGCTTTACATGCCCGCACCGCCGCACAGCTCTATGACGGGGAAGCGCGCTGGGAAGCAATTGCCCGTCTGAAAGCAGCGGTAACCGCTATCCCGGTGTTTGGAAATGGCGATGTCTGGGAAGCCTACGATGCCCTGCGCATGATGCGCGCGACCGGCTGCGATGGCGTGGTCGTTGGCCGCGGCTGCCTCGGCCGTCCCTGGCTTTTCCGTGATCTCGCCGATGTTTTCAATGGAAAAGAACCGCAGCCTTTTCCCAATTTGGGAGCTGTTGCGGATATAATGTTACGGCACCTGCGTCTGCTGTGCGATTGGAGCGAGTCCCGTCTGGCGGTGCGTGCTTTTCGCAAGCATTGCGGCTGGTACATCAAGGATTTTGACGAAACGCCCTGGCTGCGGGAAAAGCTGGTGCGCATCAGTTCGCTTGCCGAGATGGCAGATATTCTGGCAACCATCGACCGGGAGACCCCTTATCCTACTCATCAGCTTCGCTTGCCCCGCGGCAAATTCGGGCGTACTCAGAAAGTATCTTTGCCGATCGGTTACCTCGATCAGCTGGATGATGATACGCCCCCCGATGCCGCGGCGGAAGTAGTGTCCTCCGGTGGATAATCGCAAATCCCACTGCAAATATTGGGTAAATTCAGCGATTTTGCTATATTAATGCAAATAGACCAATTTGCGTTAAAAACCATCAACCTACATTTGCCCGGTGACCTTATGAAAAAATTGTTGCAAATAGTCTTGATAGGATTGTTGCTGATGAGCTGTACTTCCGATAAGCGCAGCAGTACAATCAACGTTGAGGAATTAACCGTGGCGGAAATTCATCGTGCCTATCGGGCGGGAGAATATACTGCCGAACAGTTGGTGAATGTCTACCTGGCACGAATTGCCGCTTACGATCAGTCCAGTGGTTTAAACGCGATCGTGCTGGAGAACCCCAACGCATTGGCCGATGCCCGCGCGCTTGATGCGGAATTCCGGGAAACCGGGAAGCTGCGGCCGCTTCATGGCATCCCGCTAATTGTGAAGGATAATTATCATACCGCTGGCCTGCAGACCACAGCCGGCTCCGCCACGTTAAAAGGATTTATTCCCACAGCGGATGCCTTCCAGGTGCGGAAGTTAAAGGAAGCCGGGGCAATCGTCCTGGTAAAAACCAATATGGCCGAATGGGCGTTTAGCGCCAAACATACGGTTGGGTCTCTCGCTGGAGAGACCTTAAATCCCTATAATCTCGCTCATGTGCCCGCAGGATCCAGCGGCGGCACCGCAGCGGCGGTTGCGGCAAATTTTGGTACTGTCGGCCTGGGAACCGACACCGGAAATTCGATCCGTGGGCCCTCCTCTCACACTGCCCTGGTAGGATTCCGCTCCACCCTTGGGCTAACCAGCAGGCACGGGATTGTCCCCCTTTATATGCGCAATGACGTCGGTGGGCCGATGTGCCGCACCGTGGAGGATGCCACCCGGGTGCTTGCTGCCATCGCTGGATATGACCCGGCAGATCCGTTGACCAGCCATAGCAAAGGAAAAGTTGAAGCAGATTATCTATCCTACCTGCAGAAGGATGGTTTGAAAGGGGCGCGGATTGGCGTTTTACGTGAGCTAAGCGATGCGGACCCGCATCCGGAAATCAAAGCACTGTTTGAACAAGCGATTAAAGATTTGCAGCGGCTTGGTGCGAAAATTGTCGATCCGCTGGAAATTCCCGAATTTAATGAACTCCGCCAGCATCAGTGGTGCGCGATGTTCCGGGAAGATATCGAGGATTACCTCGCTACATACGTAAAATGGGATTCTCTGCAAACCCTGGAAGATATCCGTGCTGCCGGGGAATTTCCCGAGGATGTGCTCGCCGGGATCGATTATTTTCTGGCGAATGAAGGGCGGGGCGAGCTGAACGGCGTTCCCTGCGAAGATGCATTCAGCGATAAACGGAGAATCGCCTATCGGGCAGCGATCGAGAAGTCTATGGATCGCCTTGCGCTGGACGCCATTATCTATCCTTCCTGGAATCATCCCCCGGCGAAAATCGAACGCTATGCCGAAGACTATAAAGGCGATAACAGTCAGATTATTGCCCCGCATACCGGGCAGCCGGCTTTCACAGTTCCGATGGGATTCACCAGTGGCAATCTGCCGGCCGGTTTACAATTCCTCGGACGCATGTTTGCGGAGGGAACCCTCATCAAGTTGACCTATGCCTACGAGCAAGGGACGAAACACCGCAAGCCTCCGGCGCTCTACCCGGAATTGAAAGAAAATAAATGAAATAGCAATACGATTGTTTGACATTTAACGCCGCGCGTTATATATTTAAATATGATTAAGTCCTTCAGGTGCAAAGAAACGGAACGAATTTTTCAAAGAAAATACGTTAAAAAATTTCCCCGGGATATTCAACGAAATGCACTTAAGAAGCTTAGAATGATTAATCGGGCGCGGGATTTAAGGGATTTACTTGTTCCGCCCGGCAATAGACTTGAAGCCTTGAAAGGCGATAGAAAAGGACAACATAGTATAAGAATTAATGATCAATGGCGCATCTGTTTTCTTTGGTCCGGAGCAGATGCGTTTGATGTCGAAATTGTCGATTATCATTAGGGAGTCGATAGAAATGAGTGAAAAGAAAATAGCACCGATTCATCCCGGAGAAATTCTTCATGAGGATTTTCTTAAGCCTATGGGATTAAGCCAAAATCGCCTCGCGCTGGACATCAGGGTGCCGGCAAGAAGAATTAATGAAATCGTACATGGGAAACGGCGAATCACAGTTGATACAGCCTTACGTCTAGCATTCTTTTTTGATATGTCTGCGGAGTTTTGGTTAGGCTTACAGATGGACTATGATTTGGATATCGCTGAAGATGAATTGTCGGAAAAGATTGAAAACGAAGTGCAAGCTTATCAGCATACCGGATAAGTTTTGCTCGCTAATTTTATACTAATTCTTCCTGCCTCTATTGAATAAAAACGGGAGTATCCATGTTCAAAGGAATTGATAATCCCTACCGGGTGCCGTACAATGGCAACTTTAAAGTTGAAGATACGACAACGAAGCCACCGGCAGATGCGGCCGGAAAAAAGGCCAGCAAAAAAGCTTTGAAAAAAGCCGTGAAAGAATTATATGAACTGCAGCGCGTGCTTTACGCCAGCGATAAATATTCCTTGCTGCTGGTTTTTCAGGCGATGGACGCGGCTGGCAAGGACAGCACGATCCGCACAGTGATGAGTGGGGTGAACCCCGCCGGCTGCCAGGTGTTTTCTTTTAAGCAACCCACCCCGGAAGAGCTCGATCATGATTTTCTCTGGCGCACAGCCCGTTGCCTGCCGGAACGGGGGAGAATTGGCATTTTTAACCGGAGCTACTACGAAGAAACGTTGGTGGTGCGGGTGCATCCACAGTATTTGAAATATCAAAAACTACCTTATCCGCTAAACCAGAAAACGATTTGGAAGGAACGTTTCGAATCGATTCGCGAGCATGAAAAACATTTGGCGCGGAGTGGCACGATTATTCTCAAGTTCTGGTTGAATGTTTCCAGGGAAGAACAGAAAAACCGCTTTCTGGATCGTTTAAATGTCCCGGAAAAAAATTGGAAGTTTTCTGCCGGAGATGTCGCCGAGCGCCAGCATTGGAACGAATATATGGCTGCCTATCAGGCAGCATTGAACGCCACTTCCCGGGCCCACGCCCCCTGGTATGCCATTCCTGCGGATAACAAACCTTTCATGCGCTTAACCGTGGCGCAAATTATTGTCGATACTTTAAAATCGCTCAATTTGAAATACCCGGCAGTTGGGGAAGAAGAGAAAGCGAAATTTGACGAAATGCGAAATATTCTGGAGAATGAACCGGCAGGATAAAACAAGAAAAGAAAGTGGCAGTTGCAGTTATTTAAACTGCTAACTGTAAACTGCCACTTTCTTTAGTCCTGTGGCTTCTAACGGATAATCGTAATCTTATGCGCGGAATCCCAGCGGCTGCCGGTAATGCGCACCAGGTAGATGCCCGAGGGTAAACTGTCTGTGTTCACCTGGATGTATTCCTGGTTCTGGTTGATTGTCAGTTCCGTGGAATAGACCACTTGCCCCAACACATTGCACATCACTACCTTCGCACTTTCCGTAGGGAGTATCAATTCAACTTTTAGCGTGCTGCCACTGGTAACCGGATTGGGGAAAACCCGTGTTGATGGAGGCAAAGTTTCTCCCTCTGCCAGGCCAAGGAAGTAACGGTCGGCATAGTTGAAAGCTTCTATGCCAATTTTCTCCCCGATGATACGGCCGGGAATATCGTCTGCCGGTGGATGAATGCCGCCCCAAATGCGCGAGAGGCTGGTTTGGTCAGAGGCATCCCGATAGGTTGCCCATTGCAGGGTAACGTCTACACTGGGGCCATCTTCAAATACCAGGAATTCGTTTTTCGGCGCGTGAAATTCGCCCATCCCTCCCGGGAAAAATTCGTCTCCGGTGAGCAATGTCATTACCTCCGCTGCGGCGCGGGAAAAAGTGGAATGCCCGGAAATGTAGCCGGCAAAGGGCGGTGTTACGAATGTCGGGCGTTGGTATGGCCACCAGCGTTCTGCGAGAATCCAGCCGACGCCTGCAACATCAGTCTCCGGCTCGGAGATATAATCCGGGCCTTTCCAGGCGAGTACTTTTATCTTCCCAATATGTTGTGTGCTGTCAATTGCCAGCGGGTCTCCCGCCTGAACAACTTCAATGTAGCCGGGAATGAGCGGAATACCGCCCGGCGAGTAATTCGGGAGTGACGGGTCGCTGCTTTGTCCCAGGTCGGCCATCATGCGAATCGCGGATATCGGACGGAGATAGTCGTAATAGCCTTTTATCCCCCAGGCAGTGATGGCGACATCATGCATCGTGCCGCCGAGCAGAAAGTAGGCTTTTATATCCCATTCCAGGTCATCGAGTACCGGCCCGACGCCGCGAAACCGCTTTTCGAATTGCGGGTGATCGTTTACATAATTGAGGATGGTGAACCAATGGCCCGGGGGCGTTTCGGAGTCGGGACCATCCGCCCAGAACTCCGCTAGAACCCTGGCATAATCCGCCCGGGGCACGATTTGCGGCTCGTAGGGTGTTCCGGTCACCGGGTTTACTGAGTGCCCGAGGCTGGGATCGCCACCTTCGAGCAGGTCATAAAAATCGCGATATTCCTCAACGGATTGCGGTAAATTGGGGATGTTGCCAATAGCACCAGGAGAGATATCCCACATAACGCCATCCGCCGGATCGAGATGGGCAGACCACACGGAAACCAGAGCAAAAGTCCATTTATATTCCTCGGACATCGCGTCGCTGTTTTCCAGATCGATGTAGGGAGGGGCGCCGGGATCATGATATACCCAATATTCATTGCCATCGCGTGTATGAATAGTTAAATCCGAGCGGGAGAGGGAAAAGGGGGTTACAACACCCCACTCCGGGCTAAGAAATTTCGGGGTTGTTATCGGAATAACATTACCGCTCTGGTCGATAAAAACATCAAGTGTCAGTGGCTGCCAACGGTTGGGGTCG
This sequence comes from Calditrichia bacterium, assembly GCA_030430345.1. Next base: position 9,396 of record JAUIFT010000042.1, read on the forward strand.
ATGATATCGGGATTACCGGGAACGATCGGGAGTAAGGTGGGATTATAAGGCTCGTAAAATATGTTCGCATAATCGTTCTGTTCATTGCTGCCATCCTGATGGCCAAAATTGATGATACAAAGGGCGATGTAATTACCGAGCGCGGCTGGCGAGCCGGTGCTGTATTCGGTAATTGTGAAGGCTGGATCGTGCCCGAGCACTGCGAAGAGGCTGTCGAAACGTGCCTGGGATTCTTCCGCACCGGGAGAGTTTTGAAAGCGATGACTGAGTACCCGGTACGATGCATAACTGATCGCTGTTTCCTGGGCTTTCCGCACATCCAGCGGCTCCGGAATGCCACTAAACGGGCAAATATAACCGCCGACGGATTTGCCGAGCAAATAAGTCTCTGCTTTACTGTCAAAGACTGCCCAGGCATCATACATTGCGATAGACGTATGGAATAAGTTCCGGGCATGCACAGTCGGGCGGGCATAGTCATTCCGAATAGCTTCCAGTAATAATTCATTCCATTCACGGGCAACGGAATGCTGTTGGGCAAATAATGGGGGGAAAGTGCTAAAGAACAAAATGAAAAAGGTCAAAAGGGTAAATCGGCGTCTCATGGTAATAACCTCAGTTTTAGGCTTCACAAATATGCGAAATGCTGGCAATGCAGCTAAAGGGGGTAGCATAAAAACGATTATTGACTCTGGTTGTGTATTGCTAGCAGAGATCGATAAACAAATATACGGATAATTTCCATATAGATTTATGTACCAGCACAAAAAACAACATCACTAAATTAACACACCAGTACAAATGACGCAAAAGATATATTCTTCTC
>JAUIFT010000786.1 GCA_030430345.1 Calditrichia bacterium
TAATAGAGTTCGAGAATTCGTCTCAACCCAAAGAAAGGACGGATGACATGAGAAAAAAAGTAATTGCCGGAAACTGGAAGATGCACAAAACGATTCCGGAAGGTGTACGACTGGCAAAGTCTATCGTAAACAAAATGGAGAAAAAACCACCGGCGAAAACCGAAGTGCAAATTTTTCCTCCGTACATTTCCATCTCTGCTATTAGCGAAGTTGTGAAAGGCAGTAAAGTTGGCCTCGGCGCGCAAAATATGGCCTGGGAAGAGCAGGGGGCGTTGACCGGAGAGATTTCCCCGGCGATGATCAAGAGCGCTGGTGGCAAATACGTTATTATTGGTCACTCCGAGCGCCGTGCCTATTTTAAAGAAGATGCCACGATGATCAACAAGAAGATTAAACTGGCGCTGAAAAATAAGCTGAAAGTGATTCATTGTGTTGGCGAAACCCTCGAAGAGCGGGAGCAAAATCTCACCCGGGACATCGTGCTGAATCAGATTGAATGGGATCTGAAAGATTTGAAAGCCGAGCATATGAAAAATCTGGTTGTCGCTTATGAGCCGGTCTGGGCAATTGGTACTGGGAAAACAGCAACCCCGGCGCAGGCGCAGGAAATTCACGCGTTTTTGCGGGATGCCCTCGATGCAGTTATCGCTGAAGGCGTTGGGAAGAAGACCCGTATTCTGTATGGCGGTAGTGTAAAACCGGAGAATGCTGAAGGACTCCTTTCCCAGCCGGATATTGATGGTGCATTGGTTGGCGGCGCTTGTCTGGAAGCCGGTAGTTTCTGGAAAATTGTTCAGGCAGCGGAAAAAGTTAGCAAATAGTTTGTCTCCGCTTTAGTTTTACATGAATGTCCAATATTCAATGTAAAATGTCGAATTCTCAGGTGGAGAGCATAGATTATTCTTACTTGATCATTGAGAATTGGAAGTTGAATATTGGACATTCCTTTCTATTAAATTTTAAAATATTGTGTGGGATGGTGTGACTTTTTTCTGACACAATACTAACCATAGATACCAGGGAGATGGATGATGCCGAATCCTTATGGCGTACCGGAAGTAACCGCACAAGTAGTGGCGGAAATGTTGAAGAATAACGAAAACGTATACGTTGTTGACGTTCGGGAAATGAATGAAGTAAATGTTGCCAGTTTATCCCACAGCAGCGTTCTTGTCGTACCGATGAGTTCGTTAGTGCAAAAACAGCATGATGCTTTTCCCGCGGAAGTGCAAAAAAAAGATACCGCGATTATCACGATGTGCCATCATGGTATCCGCAGCGCCCAGGCAGCAGCCTGGATGGCGTCCGAGGGATGGACGAATGTAAAAAGCATGGCCGGCGGCATCGATGCCTATGCCCGGGAAGTGGATAACAGCGTAAATACTTACTAAACGATGATGAGTACTGATTCCGGAACCACTTCTACCATGAATAAAGCGCCTGCAAGCAAATTGCACATTTGGTGGCTGGCCATCCGTCCGAAGACCCTTTGGGCGGCGGCTGCCCCGGTACTGATGGGCACAGCCATGGCCTGGGATGATGGCAGCTTCCACCTTTGGGCAGCCCTGGCCGCTTTATTAGGGGCGTTGTTGATCCAGATCGGTACTAATTTCGCCAACGATTATTTTGATTATGTGCAGGGGGCGGATACCGGCGATCGCCTCGGGCCAACCCGGGCAACGCAGGCCGGACTGGTCAACCCCGAAACGATGAAGAAAGCGTTTATCTTTGTTTTTGCAATCGCCTTTATTTCCGGTCTGTATCTTATTTGGCGGGGGGGCTGGCCGATACTCGCGATTGGCCTCCTTTCCATCCTGTTCGGCATTCTCTATACCGGAGGTCCTTATCCCCTCGGGTATAATGGCCTGGGCGATATCTTTGTGCTGATCTTCTTTGGCCCGGTG
>JAUIFT010000787.1 GCA_030430345.1 Calditrichia bacterium
CGTCAGCATCCTGCAGATACGCAAAAGTGCTGACATGCTCTCCACCCAGCCAAACCAGTTTGCCATCGGAGAGAGCGACATTCCAGAGGCTGGACTGATTTTCCTTATATCCTTTAAAAATAAGACTTTGATCATCATACCAGGCAATATCATTAATCGATCCCCGAAAATTGAGTATTTCCTTTTCCCGGGCATTTTCCTTCCCAATCGCCACTGTGCAGATAATATCAGTCAGGTTTTTTCGCTTGCTGTAAGCGACATGCTTTCCATCCCGGGAATACTCTCCGTTGATATAAGCGTAGTTATCATCCACCGATTGCAGGAGGGTTGATTTCCTGCCGGTTGCGATCTCCACGGTAGACAATTGCAAATTCCCCTGCGGATGTGCTTTGTCGGAGAAAAGAATACGGGCCCCATCCGGCGACCAGGACAAATGGCTGGTATTTGTAAATTCAGTCTGTAATATTTTTTGCCCGGGACTCCCCGGAACGTCATGATTAAAGGGGAGAATATAAATCGTGCTCCTGCCATCGATCAGCCGGAGGTAGGCGATAAACTTCCCATCCGGAGACCAAACCGCGTTGAGATCATCGGAAGGCGATTGAGTAAGGCGCCGGGTAAAATCGCTATGACGGGATTTAATGTAGAGATTCATCACCCGCTCATCGGGTGCTTGTTTCGAGAAAACGATGAAATCATTATTCGGAGATATCGCCGGATAATTTTCCCTTCCCTGATCGCTGGTAAACTGCACCAGTCCGGTTGATAGCGACGGTGTTTTCGTCACTTTAAATGTATTGGCAGTAATGATTGCCAGGCAAAAGAACAACGCTACCGGCAGCAGCAGCAATTTCCGGGTATAATTATCCCGCCATCGTCTTTGTGATTCCCTGACAAAATTTTCCTGCTGTTTTTCCTGCCCAACCCGGCCAATAAAGCGATAACCTTTCTTCGGAATGGTTTCAATGATTTTGGGAGCGCGGGCGCTATCCGCCAGGACCCTGCGCAGCCGGGAAATCGCCTGGGTAAGGGCATCTTCTCCAACATATTCATTCTCCCAAACCGCTTCGATGAGGGTCTGCCGGGTTACCACCTGCTTCTCATTAGCGGCAAGCATATTGAGCACCAGCATAATCCGCGGTTCAAGTTTTTCCGCTTCCTTCGAATAACGACTTCCCGAGTCGAGAATTACTTCGTTGGTAGACGGTTGAACAATAATGGATTCGTTAATGGTATATGGCTGCTTTAGCAATTTCTCGCCCTCTGCAATTATATCGTTTAATGGGTCTCTGATGTATTTTATGATGAAGTATTATTGGTAAATCTTTTATGTAACCCTTTCAAGGTAAAATCTTTTTGGTTGGTTTTAACCCTGGGCTGAAAAAACTCTCAGCCCAGGGTTAAAACCTATAACCGCTTTGCGGTATTATTACGCTGAAGGCGTTACAAATCTCAACCGAAGGCGTTTTTTTCGCGCCCTCGGTTGAGAGAATCTTTTCATAAACCCTGAAGGGGTTACAGAATTGTTTATCCTAAATCCTGCCAGTAAAATTTTTCTCAAAAGATGTCGCAGAACCATTTTTTATCGTAGATAGCACCACTGCCTGATCGGATGAAATACGATAGCTAATTTCTATAGTTTCAGTCCTCCGGTCGGAAAAAACCAGCCATAGAGATTAAAACAACCATTTCTCAAGATTTTCTACACAACTTCCTGCCGGAATATTCATATAGTATTGCAACATGTTGGGCAGTTGATACCGGCTCAGTGCACAAAACGCAGCATTTCAGTATCAGCATTTTCTTTTCGGGAAGTTGGCTGATTTAAGAATTCGTTTATCATCATTTAATACAGGGGAATCACCATGCGTAATTGCAAAAGTATTTTAGTGGCAATT
>JAUIFT010000043.1 GCA_030430345.1 Calditrichia bacterium
GTATCTGACACTTAGATAGTGGTTTTTGATGCTCTAAATACGGCCGTACAGTACAGGCGGCAGCAAATAGAAATAACGTTCCAGCAAGCCAACTGGCAGGAAAGCCACGCGGTCTGATCTCTTCAATTGATGCTGAAAACAAAGTGAAAACAGGAATCAAAAATAAACCTGTTGCAATCGCGACCGTCCTGGGAGAGAAAACGGGCATGTCGAGCACGGGAGATGATTGGTCTCCTTCTATCTGGAAAATCCCTTTGCTGTTTGGCAGGCAGCCTTTGATAATAAATAGCATTCCGGTCAATTCGCTGCCTTCTTCAACTGTTTTCCGTGAAGCAAACAACCAGCCTGATTTGCCCCAATTTATTGAATGTTCCAGATACTCCTGGAAGGGAATGGTTGCAAGGATACCAAAACCAATGCCGAGAAAAATCACTTCTTTTCTATAGTGCTGGCTGGACCAAAGAATTAACATTGCAATACCGAGCAAGGAGGCGAGGGCGACCTCTATTGGGAATAATGGTATGACTTTTCCCATAAAAGCCGCAAGTTTATGATCAGCTCTTTCATGAAGAGATCCGACTTCATCCAATGACAGTATTACGAGTATCGAGGAAAAAGTAAGCCATGCCCAGGCATTACTTTTTTTAGCTCTTCGTTCATTAATAAAACCATCAAATGCATGCATTGCCGCAATGAGTAGCAAAACGCCTGAGAACCATGCTGCCGCATTATTCTCATGACCTAAATTGAAAAAAGGCATTCGAGGTATTATGTCAATTAACTGAATGAAAGTGAGTAGCATAAAAAAAACGGCAATAGTCACCAATCCCCAAAACCATACAGGCAGAAAGTTTCGCGAATCAAGTGAGTTCAAATTAATCCTCTTTTCAGTTATTGATTAGATATCAGTTGATGATTTGTTTAACAGTATAGCTTTGGGTTTCCCGGGCATTAGTAAAAATGATTAGTTCTCCGATCAATCCTATCGCAAACAGTTGAATGCCCAGCACGATCAGCAGCAAACCAAGGAGCAATACCGGACGGTCGGCCAGCGGAATACTCTCGAACATTCTTTGATAGGCGAGATACCCGCAAAATAAACTACCAGCAGTAAAAGCGCTCAACCCACTTAACCCAAAAAAACGTAATGGCTTTTTGGTGAATTTTACCAGGAAGAAGATCGACAACAAATCGATCAACCGGCGGCTGTATACCCCGAGGGGATAGCCTTTATGATAGCGATCATTTTTCGATTGCGGTAAATTGATTTCCCGAACTTTAAATCCCTGCCGATTTGCCAGGATTGGTAAAAAGCGGTATTGATCGCCATATAGGATAACTCTCTCCAGAATTTTCCGCTTGAAGATCCGAATATTACAACCGAGATCATTATAGCGGACCCTCAGCATCCAACGAATGATGCGATGAAATACCACGGTTTGGAAGCGATTGAGGATGTTGTCACTCCGCGGAGAACGGTTGGTGATAATCATGTCTGCATTTTCCGCCGCTTGAAACAATGCTTTTAAAGATTCCTGTTTTACTTGCTGATAAGGCGGCAGTGTTACGATCAGCTCTCCTGAGGCATTTTCAAAACCAGCCATTAATGCAGCACTTTCCCCATATTGCTTGGCAAACTGGACGATCCTCAGAGCAGGATCCGAGATATGGAGGACTTTCAACGTCTGCATTAAAGTAGAGTTCTTTCCGTCCAGCACATAGATGAATTCATAGGGCTGACCGGCTTCTTCGAACACGGCCTTATACGCTTTATGTAGCGTTTCGATGTCCACACTCTGATTCTGTTTGCTAATGGAAATAATGACCGAATATACAGGCTTAAGAATCATAATGACTCCATAAGCTTCGGTTCAAATTTCCTGACGGCGCTTCTGCGGCGGCGATATGTGGGATTAAAAAGGATTCTACCCGCAAATGGCCATGCCGGTAAATCAGTTGACAAATTAAACCCTGAACAATCAGAAAAATTCCCAGCGAGATGAAAAGAATACTGGCACCAAGGCCGATCACCAAAGACGATTCCGGAATATAGAGCCATTGGGTGATACATGCCACTAAGGTTATCATGCTGAGCAATAGGGTGATGATGCCATAACTGCCAAAACCAAATAGTGGCCGGGGGAAAAATGTGAAGATCATCTTTAAAGCGGCCAGGTCGAATAAAACTTTGTAAATGCGGGAGAGACCATATTTGGAGCTGCCGAATTGGCGGGGAAAGTGATTAACCGGCAGTTCAGCAATCCGGGCGCCGGTAAGGCCGATAATTACCGGCAGCAAGCGATGCATCTCGGAGTAAAGAGGAAATCCTTTAATGACAGATGCCCGGTATGCCCGTAATGCGCAGCCATTGTCACGCACAGCAATACCGGAGACTTTTCTCACCAACCAATTGGCGATTTGCGAGGGGATTTTCCGCAAGAATAAATCATCTTTTCGTTTCTTTCGCCAGCCGATAACCAAATCATATCCTTCGCGGATTTTCGCGACAAATGCGGGAATATCTGCCGGGTCGTTCTGCAAATCACCGTCCATCGTGATAATGATTTCTCCCCGGGCGTTCGCAAAACCAGCATTCAATGCTGCGGTTTGACCGAAATTACTACTCAATTGTACGACCTTCAGCGATCCATCCCTGCTGGCTATCTTGCTGGCCTCTTGAAAAGTTGCATCGGTGCTGCCATCATCAACTAAAATTATTTCGTATGACTCACCCATTTTTTTCATAACACCGCTGGTTGCCTCATATAAGGGTAAAACAGATTCAGCTTCGTTAAACAATGGAACCAATATTGAGAGGCGCATGAATAAACCCGGTTATTAATTTATTGGTGAGTTGTTGCTATATTCATTCGTCTGATTTGGCAAACAAGAGATTAATCTATCAAAATCAGTGGGGTAGAACGTGAGGCAGGTCGCAAAAACGGATCGGGAAATAAGACTGCGCAGGTTTAGCGGAGCAAAATCATCTTACGGGATTGACTAAATGAATCCGTGGAGAGGCGATAAATATAGAGACCGCTGCTTAGCGGCTGGTTGCTTGCATCCTTGCCATGCCAGGGAATAACGTGAGTGCCCATATCCAGTGAATGATTCAGCAGCACTTTTACCAGACGTCCCTGGATATCAAAGATTTCCAGCTTGATCGCAGATTTCTTCGCCAAATAGAAATTGATATGTGTCGTCGCATTGAAAGGATTTGGATAGTTCAGGGAAAGGGTATAATCCGCCGGAGGTAAAAGTTCGCCACTGGCGATGCGGATCGTATCTAACGTGGTTATTTTTCCGCTATAATCCTGATCCTGAAGAACATATTCATAAGTTGTATTTGGTAAAATAGAATGGTCGTTGAAAATATAATCCGCGCTGTAATTTACTGTTCCCTGGCCGAGCAGGGCCGGAGATATATTGTGATCAGATAAAAATACAAATTCTGATTGATCGGCAGCTCTGCGCAATAATATAAATCCCAGGTTATCGATTTCACTTTCGGTGTGCCAGTGTAATTGAATGACGCCGCTTTCCGCCTGGGCGGTAAAGAGGGTTAGTGATACCGGCAAGGGCTCATCATCGGATATTGAGATGGGAAAATTTTTGAAAGAAAGTGCCGGGATATTGCGGCTGTTCCTTAACCAGGGTCCTTCATATAGTCTCGTTGAGTTGTTATAGAATTGCGCCGGGAGGTATGTTATTAGCGTATCGCCGGAACTTTTGTTTAGTGTGAGATCCAAACGGTTACCGGCAACGGACATGCTGGATATTTCTGCCGGTGTGCTTCCACCGCTCAAATAAAAATAGTCCTTCAGCAAACGGAGCGTGTCGGCAATCAGGGTGTCATTTTCTAAAACCAATTGCCAGGTATTGCCGAATTCCAGGGAGATTTTATTCAGCTGATCCGAGGTGAAATAGGCTTTGGAAATATTTGGCGGTTCGATATCAACGGTATCTGTCGATCCATAAAAATCCCGGATTACCTGATAGAAAAGGCGGTCGCCATAGGTTTCGTACCCTTCCGGATAAAAGTGAGAGCCGTCTGCAAATCCACCGAGGTCATTCGCGCTAACAATTTCGCTGCTATCGTCTTCCAATGCCAAGGTGCGCAGATGTTCCCGGAGCAAATCGCCCTCTGCGCCGTATCCAACATGTATCTGGGTGATGTAAAATTTTTCCAGTCCGGGATAATCACTTCGCCATTCGTTTCTTAAGCCACGAAAATTTTCAGGATAAATTTCTACGAAGGGACTGTCAGTATTTCCCTCTCCCTGATACCAGAACATCGCGCGGGCTTTCTCCCGAACCTGCGCTTTATCCGCACGGAAATATAGTCTGCCGTAAACGGAGGTTAGCGCCAGGTCCCGGCGATGATGGGTAACGCTGGAGCCACCGGGGGAGCCATTGATGATGGCAATCGGAATGCCGGTGTCTTCGACTAGCTTCTTCCCCAAACGTAGTCCCCAAACACCTACGGCGCTGTGGTCGAGAATAGTGGCCGCCTGCGCTAATCCCCAGGATGTATCGGCTAGCGTCTTGGCAGCGGCGTCCGGATCTCTGCGACCGGTGGGGCGGCCAAAGCTGCGTAGCCACTCAACGGTATAGGGTGTGAAAGGACCGAGAAGTCCCGCTATCGCGTTCGATTGGCCCTGAATGATGAAAACATCACCACATACGACGCTGTCGATAAGTGTATCGGTATAAGTGACATTTTCGGTATTAAATTGAATGGAAAAGCGATATTCCAAGGTGTCGGCAAAAATTTTTGGAGAAAGGGTAAAAGGCGCTTCGCCGGCGTTATAATTAAGTGGCTGTCCGAAGCTATTCCAGAAGACGCCATTGGTATCCACAGCAACGATCAGGGAGTCGAATTCGATAATGTCATCGACTTTTCCACTAATGGTTACCCTGGCAGAATCGTCGCTCAACTCCCGCGGAAACAGTTGATATGTCTGCGGAAGTGAGTCGTATACGACCGTCTGTGCCAACCCGGAAACAGACAGCGCGGTAAACAAAATAATAGCATATATACATTTGCCCTCTATACCAGTAAAGGCGTGCCTGGCCGGGACAAAACACATTATTGCTTTCAAAGAATCCTCTACATCGTGATAGCTGTTTGAGGTAACCTCGCAGTTATCCGAAGATAAGGTAATTCTAGTTAAAAAAGCAAATTATGAATTGGTTAATATTTTGTTTACGCGGGTGTGGTTAGTAAGACGATGTGATAGGGAATTCTGTGGTAGACTGACTGGTGAAAAGAATTCTTATCGGACTTTTTCCGAAATTATCTACCCGGGGCGTTTCCAGATACGGTGCTGAATGGAAGCAGGCAAGAGTGATTTTTCCAGGCGAAATACCCACTTGATGATTCGGCGAAATGATTTGCGGGAAATGATTTTTTTATTAGAAATTAATTGTTTGGTTAGCCAGCGCCGGCGTTGTAATGCACTCCAGAGATGAGAATTGGTAATACCGTTTTTTTGCAGGTGTGAAGCCAGCCAGTCCAGATAATAGATATAGTGCTTACTTATTGAATTCAGGTTTTCAGATTGAGCACATATAGATGCAGCATGCTGCCAGTCCCAACACATATTTGATACCTGAATAGGGGCGACAAGTGCAATACGGGAATAGAACATTTGGTCTTCACCCATATTGGGAAAATCCATTTGAAAACATTGTGATGCTTCAACAGCTTCCCTGCGGATAATAACGCTACAAGTACAGGGAACAGCAGCACTGCCATTTATGTAAGACACCAGTGCTGTAGGGGGATTCAGCGGCTTATTAACCGGCAGGTTTAGTTCAGGCGAATAATCAATGTTTTGTTTGCCGGATGTAGTGTCCCAACTATACCAGTATAAAGTTTTACCATAGAGCATCCCCGTTTCTGGATGTTGTTCCATCAGGGTTACCTGTGCAGTTAATTTGTTTGGCAACCAAATATCATCCGCATCTAAAAAAGTAATATATGCGCCCCGAGAATAACTATAGCCAAGTCTGCGAGAAGCAATAATACCAAGATTCTTTCTACCCGGATGTTCATAATAAGAAATTTTATCAGGGTATTTTTCAGCATACTCTTGCGCAAATTGGGTAATCTTTTCTGTCGATCCGTCATTTACTAAGAGCATTTCCCAACTTGTGTAAGTTTGATTCAGAACACTATCAATCGCTTCCCGCATAAAATCTATACGGGTGTTAAAAAAAGGAATGATCACGGAAACTAGGGGGGGATCAGACATGACTTACAAATTCTTTTTTAGATGGTTTTGTAAAAATCTGTTTTATCCATTTCTTTAACCAAAACAGCGCAATCAGGAGAAGTCCGAGGTAAGAGGCGCTGTTCCGAAAAGTGCTGGGAAATGGGCGATATTCATTGACGATAATTGTTTCGTTGTTGAAGAAATGCCCCCGCAGGGAAAGCATGGTATTGTTTGGCAGTTGCACACCTTCGACTAATAACGGCGGGCTATACAGGCTATTGATGGTCTTCCTGTCCGCATTATAATAGACCCGGTCAAACTCGACATATTTCCCCTGACGCTCGTTTTCCTGCCGGAGGGTTGAAATGTAGTGAACATCCGCTTCTTCCGGACCACTCAACAAGAACAGTGGAAGAAATATATAGATTAGGCCGAAGGCTAATGCTGCGATATAGTGCCGTCGTTCTCCATATTTCTTCTGATCGTCTGGTGGGTCTTTTTGCCAAAGGTGACAGGCCGCGATGATCAAGCCGAATAATGTAATAGTGTAGTTTAGCCAACTGTCCGGCCAAAAGAATCCCCAATTTTGTAAAGACCAGTCGAAGGGGGCAAATAAATGAACGCCATTTGCCCATTTAATCTGGCTGGCGTCTAACAATAGATGAAGCAGGGAGTTGCCAGAAAGGATTAAAAAATATCGATAAAAATTTGTCCCCAGTGCCGCAAAGACAACGCTCAAGATCAGGCAAAACATGAGCGAAGCCTGGATGTCAAAATAAAAGCGCAGCGTCGCAGCGTCGATCATCGGTAGAAAATAAAGCAGGGCCCGCTGGCAAATCCAGGGGAGATCGGGCAAAATACAGCCGAGGTAAATCCAGTTCAGGTCCGATCGGTGAAAGATCGTGCGGGAAGCTATGGTTTGAATGGCAATATGACCGAGGGTGTTTGGCATAATCTTCTGCAATCAAAAATACGACAAAATCTTTTCAAGAAGATTATATAACAGCTTTACGAATAAAATGCCATCCTTGAAAAGATTTTCTTAATTGCAGAAAATCATAACCAGCGGCGCAACCAGCGTTCGAAAATTTTTCCGGGAATGTTTGGCACCCAAAACCGGGGCAGTTGATACATACCGCTTTGCGGATAGGATATATCTTCCCGGCTACAACAGGCGTAGCGAAAACCGGCGGATCGAACCAGTTGAGCGGTAACCTCGGAAAAAGAACCATTCGGATAAGAAAAACCGGCGACAGATTTTCCCGACAATCTTTCCAATTCAGATTTGCAATCATTTATTTCCCGCGCCTGAGTTTCTCTGGCGAGATGCTTGAGGCAGGGGTGGGAAACGGTGTGCCCGCCAATTTCGATATTGGGAAAATTGGCAAGGAGCTTAAGTTCCGTGCTTGTTAAAGCACGCGGTAATTGCGTATCGTTCTTTCTTAATGCGCGTAAGCTTGATATGATTTCGTTTTGCTTTTTAAAGCCGCTTTGCAGCAGTTGTTGATAAGCCGACAGCAGCAGATTCATCCGGTTGTCGGCATCTGCAGGCTGGGGAGGATTGACTGGAATAATTTCGCTCATTATTTGTTGGCCCGCTTCGGTCTTAATGCCATGTGCCAGTTCGTCCCACCAGAAAGGCTGACCGAGATTGCCGTTGGTGATAAAAACGGTTGCGGGCATTTCCCACTCACGTAATAACGGCGCTGCTGCCGTTAAATTGTCCTGATACCCATCGTCAAACGTTATTACAATTCTGTTTTTTGTTGGATGGCCATCAGCAAATAGCGCCGGTAAATCCTGGAGAAGTATTGGCTGAGTAAATTTCCGGATAATTGCCAATTGTTCCCGGAAATTATCCGGAGATACGCAGATATTGTATGGATCTTCATCATCGGTTATGCGATGATAGCCGAGAATGATGACGCCACTCTGCAGCCGGCTTTTCAGCCAACGTCCACCCCGGTATAAAGTGCGTTTCCCTGGAAATTTCATTATCCTAATGCCGGTTTTTTGGCCCGGATGGTAATCAATACCTGGAAATCCGGGTCGTTATAATCAAGGTCTTTCTGGCGCAATTCCTGGTAGGCAACACCATGCAAGAAGGCGACGGCTGCCTTCACATTGCCATGGGTATTTATCTGCAGATGATCTTCCGGGAAAACTGCGGAGAAAAGTTTTCTGACCGAACTACTGCTAAATCCCCAATGATGTCCCCAACGATCCATGTCGTACCGGCTCACTTTGCTGATTAAACCGCTAACCGTAACAAGTGCAATACCGCCTGGTTTCAGGATTCGATAAACCGTATTCAATGCCGCCGGTATATCGTAGATGACCTGCAGTGTTTGCGTCAGGATAACGCAATCATATCTACTGTCCGGGATGTGAGCAGCGTTTGTCAAATCGCCGATAATTGTGACGCCGGGATTATTCTCGGCAACGTGTAGCACATCGTTTGCGCTAACTTTAGTGCCACCATAAGTACGGGTGTAGAAATCCCAGCCAACTTCCAGCACTGTTCCCTGCACATCATTGCGCTGTGCTTCCAGAAAACGGCTGATATAATAGCGGTCAACCGGATCTCCCCGCTCTCCGCCCCATTCAGCGCTGATCGGCTTTCTCCGGAAAAAGCTGCCGAAGCGGACAAAGCCAACCGGTGGCCAACATGCCAGTTTAGCGATTTTACCGCGGGTTTCCCCGGACAGTTTTTCCCGGGCAAGTGTCAATAAGTAGTTTTTCATATTTCGCGATCTGGATTGGATTATCTATTTATGCTGCTATTCTATATTTAGGAGAAATTTTAATTCAATGTATTTTTTATTTAAACCGCCGATCTGCCCGGATTTACACAGATTTATAAAGATTTCACTGAAAAGTGTTCTAAAATCTCTTTAGATCAGTGTAAACCCGGGGTGTGGCTATTGTCTATACCTCTTTATGAAAGGATGAAAGAGATCTAGCTTCGGAAATTCCTGCTGCTTTATTTAACGGGATGAGATGCCCGGGATAAAAGGCAAATGAGGAAAAAATTTAATAAGGCTATCTTTTAGTCCCAGGGATAGGCGTTTATCCAGCAAGACGAATAAGAGGAAAATAATTATCGTCGCTGCTGTAACTGCTGCTAAAAGGCCTACAATATTTCCAATGATATAATAGAGGTAGTTGGCCATCAGGGCACAGCCGGTAGATATCGCTGTAACATTAAAAAACGTTTTAACGGTTCCTTGAAACGGCCTTTCCAGCAGCCGCTTCATAAAAATGATGTCAACAATTTGTGAAACTATTATCGCCGGTAACCAGGCCAGGGCAGCGCCATTTAATCCCCAATAAGTAGTAAATAGCCAGATCAATATTACCAGGGTGATTCGCTGCAGGCCAATGTTTACTGCCACCTTGAATGGTTGACCAATCCCCTGGTGTAATGGCCCGATGATATTCCCTAAAAGGCCAATAATACTCGCGAAGGTGAGTATACGAATAATCGGCACCGTTCCGGCCCACTTCGCCCCCAGGGCATTTTCGACCAACGCCGGCGCCAAAGCGATAATCAGGCAACAAACAGGAATGGTTAAGATATACATCCCTTTGAGCACCGATTGAAAAATCCCCTTTAGCTTTTCGAGATGCGCCTGATACTTTGAAAAAAGCGGAAAACTGACTTCTCCGATAACCGTGCTGGAAATTTCCGATGGTAGAAAAGCGAGGCTGACGGCTAAATAGTATATCCCTAATTCCGCGGTGCCGAGTTGCCTGGTGATAATAAACTTCAGAAATGAATTTGAAAAAACATCGAGGAGGCTGATGATAAAAATCCAGCGGCCAAATTGAATCAGTGAACGGGCTGCTGCCGGCTGATAGACGAACCTGGGACGATAAGGTGCATGGTAGTAAGTTAACAAAAGCCTCAGCAAAAGGCTGGCGAAAATACTG
>JAUIFT010000788.1 GCA_030430345.1 Calditrichia bacterium
TAACGATTAAAAAAGCCGGACATTTTCTTCAGGAAGATAAAGGGGAAGAATTAGCAGAAGTGATAGTGAAATTTATTCAGGCGAATCCTTGAAAATGAGCAAATATACAAATGGGCAATTGAACAATCTTCTAGATTTGTAGCGTAATAAAAATAGCTTATTTTACCTATCCTACGAGTATTATGCTGCTCATTTGCCCATTTGCTCAACTCAATAGATATCCCTTCGCAATCTTCTCAAACTCGGCCAATTGTTTTTTCCGCCAGCTATATCCGCGTCTCAACTCTTTCGCCATCAGCTTGGAAACTTCCGGCGCGCATTCCAGGCTGGCGCGGGCATTTAGCAGCAGCGCCCGGGTACGGCGGGAGAGAACATCCTCTAAAGTTCTGGCCATCTCATTTCGCACCGCCCATACTACTTCCGCCCGGGTGTAGGGCAACGCCGGGTGTAGCTTTTTTCCCAGCTCCGGCTTTTTATCCACCAGACGTTGAATAAAAATTGCATCTGTACCATAATAGGACAATGGTTCACTTTCATCACTATTTTTTAGCCAGCCATGAATACGGAGCTTCTTCGTCCGGCAGGGTTTACTGTTCAGTCCGGCCACCATCGCCGCCTGATCGATCACATCTTCCCCCATCTTGCGATAAGTTGTCCACTTTCCACCGGTAACCGTCACTAATCCGGAGGCCGATACCACGATATAATGATCGCGGGAAATTTCCGCGGTGTTCTCCGCCCCTTCCGGACTGACCAGGGGCCGCAGACCGGCAAAAACGCTGAGCACATCCTCCCGGCCGGGGTCTTTCGTGAGATACTGCGCGGCATGCTTGAGGATAAATTCAATCTCCTCTTCCAAAGCAACCGGTTCCAGACCTGGCGTCTCAACCGGCGTGTCTGTCGTGCCGACAATGACCCGATCATGCCAGGGCACGGCAAAGAGTACCCGGCCGTCGTCGGTTTGCGGCACCATAACGGCTGAATCTCCGGGCAGAAATTCTTTGTCCAGAATAATATGCACTCCCTGGCTGGGTGATATAATTTTAGCGGCGGAAGGATTATCCATTCGCAACACTTCATCGGTAAAAACACCAGTCGCATTAATCACAACCCGGCCATTGAGCTTATACTCTTTTCCGCTTTCTTCATCCCGGGCGTTTACCCCGATAATCATGTTTCCGGATTTGATTAAACTGGTTACCCGCATGTAATTAATGGCAATTGCCCCCTGATCAACGGCTGTCTGGGCAAGATTAATTGCCAGCCGGGAGTCGTCGAATTGGCCATCATAATAGATAACGCCACCACGCAATCCCTTTGGCTCCAATGTGGGAATTTTTTTCAGCGTCTCTTCCCGGGAGAGAATCTTTGAGGGGCCTAAACCGAGCTTTCCCGCCAGCAGATCGTAGACTTTCAGACCCACGCCATAAAACGGCCCTTCCCACCAGTCGTAATTAGGAACGATAAATGCCTGATGGGAAACCAGATGCGGTGCATTCTGAATCAACAATCCACGTTCATGTAACGCCTCAATAACCAGGGAAACATTTCCCTGCTGCAGATAGCGCACCCCACCGTGCACCAGCTTGGTGCTCCGGCTGGATGTCCCTTTGGCAAAATCATGTTGTTCCAGCAACAGTGTTTTGTACCCACGGGAGGCTGCATCGACCGCCGCTCCCAAACCGGTGGCGCCGCCGCCGATAATAATCACATCCCAAAATTTCGGTGGGTCTTTTTTAATCGTATCGATAAACTGCGTTCGCTGCATCTGGAAAATCCCATGTAAAAATCGCGATTATAATTAACCTGTTAACTTTTATAGATTGAAGAATCCGTAAAAAATGATTGCTGCCGCATAAGCGGGATTCCCTCCTTTAAACCAACC
>JAUIFT010000789.1 GCA_030430345.1 Calditrichia bacterium
TGTTTATCAACTGGTTTTTAGCGATTTTCATTATCGGGCCGGTGTGGATTGGGATGATTTTCGCCGGTTATCCGTTTGCGCTTATTTTGGGGACGACTATCCTGTTGCTCATTCTTTCTATACCGGTGTTTTTTCAATACTCCCGGGTGATATGGCTGTATATCGACTTTTTTGTTTTTCACCCGGAGTAATTGTTTGCAGTAAAAATAAACAAAAAAATGAAAAAACGTCTGGGCATATTAATCCCGTTATTTTGGGTGAATTAATTTGTGTAAAAGTATGTTTCCACTCACCGCGTTCGGTAATGATTGCTCTCCCGGATTTCCGGGAGAGCAATCATTTTCTACCGGCTACTCATCGGCTGCTTATCCCGTAACAGGGCCATAATTTCCAGGCCGATCTCTTCGCCGGTCGGTGGATCATAATTGCTTAGAACGACCACGGTATAGCCCAATTCCCAATCGGATTCAAGAATGGCATTAATACCAAATGAGCCGCCGGCGATGCCCAATCCGCCTCCATTACTGGTGACGCGATCCGTGCCTGCCGGCTTTTTCGGGAGCAGACGTCCGGATTTTTTCGCAATATCGTATTTCAGGAGGTCTTGCGCTGTGGAGTAACCGCCGCCGGCCGGGCTGCCTTTGATCGAATGTGAAAAGAAATTGTTATACTGATACCCTTCGCCCCTGCTGCCTTCCGGGGATTGATTGGTGTAACCGGTAGCAAGATTTTTAACAACATGGTCCGCTTCATAGGCGGCAGTGTGGGTCATCCCTGCCGGTTGAAAAATATGCTCCTGCACGTAGTCGTCGTAACGTTGCCCGCTAACTGCCTCGATAATGGCACCTAATACCACGTAACCGGAATTGCTGTAGCGCTGGCTGCTGCCTGGCTCGAAAGCGAGTTCCTGACCCTTAGCCACCTCCAGCAGACTTTGCAGTGTGCGCAGGTTTCTCCAACCGAGTTCCTGTCCCGCCTGCCAATAGTGGCCGAGACCGGATTGATGGTGCATCAAATGGGAAACGGTGATTTTATCAGCCTTTTCTTTCGGAAAGTCCGGCAGATATTCGCTGATCTTGTCTTGCAGATTGATTTTCCCGGCAGCGGCAAGTTGCGCGATCGCCAGCGCGGTGAATTCTTTATTGATTGAGCCAATGTTAAATTTGGTATCGACTTTATTGGGGACGTCAAAACGTTTGTCGGCCAGACCATACGCCTGCTGGAAAAAGGGCTTGCCCTCTTTGGCGAGCAAAACAACGCCGGAGAAACGATTGGCGGCTGCTTCTTTATCAAGGTATTGCTTCAGTTCATCCATGCTCGTAAAATTCTTTTTCGCGGCAGCGGCTTCGTCAACGCCGATATCAGTAATGCGATGCGGTGGTTCTTCGCTGACTTTAAAGGAAATGATCATCCGCTCGCCGCTGTCCGTCGCAATGGTTAACGCGACGGAATGGGGATCGGTTTTACGGACGTCCGGCACTTCGAATTTACCGAAATCAGCATGAAAGCTCCGGAGCATACCAATGATCTCCTCGCGGGGGACCTGGGCAAGAATATCTTCGGCGAGATGGTTGTCGACAAACGCCCCGATAGTTGCCTCATCGCCGCTGTCGATGGCGGTTAAAATTGCATTTGCAGCTTTGCCGGTGGGGGAATCCGGAAAACGCCAGCGCGGACCATCCTGCGCCAGTAAGTTCATGCTAATGGTTAAGGTCATTAAAAATAAAAAAGTGATTATTCGATACTGCATTCCTGGTTCTCCTTGGGTTTGCATTTTCTTTTTCTGTTTTTCTTTTTCTTTTTCTTGTTAACACGCGCGTGCTCATAGTCTCAAATAAACTGTGGATGTGCACGGTTCAAAGTTTATATCTTTTAATAGGGATTC
>JAUIFT010000790.1 GCA_030430345.1 Calditrichia bacterium
ATAAGACTATAAAGATATCGCTGGAAGCGGATATGAAACAGATTTTTTAGTATGATCAGTAAAACCTGCAACTTAAATTGAACAGTGTTCGGACGAGTAAAGAAAATAGCGTTATGACAATCTCAACAACCGTTTCGCCTTGTTCCCCACCGGCAGTGCCGGAAACCAGGTCACAGGATATAGAGCGAATTTTTGACGCTCAGCAAGCCTATCGCTGGAAAATGGCGTTTACGAATGCCGGTGAGCGCATCCAGAGGTTAAAGAAACTGCATGACCACATCCTCCGTAACCGCGAGCAAATACAAAAAGCGCTCCACGATGATTTCCGTAAACCTGCTTCGGAAGTAGACATTACCGAGATTTATGTGGTTTTGTCGGAAATACGTCATACCATTCGCCACCTTAAACGCTGGATGAAGCCCCAACGGGTAAAACCGACCCTGGCGATGGTGACCACTCGATCACGATTACACTATGAGCCGCGTGGCGTGGTCCTGATTATTTCTCCCTGGAATTATCCCTTTAATCTTAGCCTTGGGCCTCTGGTTTCGGCACTTGCAGCCGGTAACTGTGCCATAATCAAACCTTCGGAATATACCCCGCAAACCTCTGCTTTGATCAAGCGTTTACTGGGAGAGATTTTTGAGGAAAAAGAGGTCGCTGTTGTGGAAGGTGCGGTGGAGACGAGCCAGGCATTGCTGGCGCTTCCTTTTGATCATATTTTTTTTACGGGGAGCCCGGCTATCGGCAAAAAAATAATGGCCGCTGCTGCACAGCATCTCACAAGCGTTACCCTGGAATTGGGGGGAAAATCGCCGGTTATCGTCACTGAGAGCGCGGACGTGCAGGATGCCGCGGAGAAGATAGTCGCCGGGAAATTTGCCAATTGCAGCCAAACCTGTATCGCTCCCGACTATGTTCTGGTAGCTGAGAGGGTGCTACCAACACTGGTTTCCGCCCTTAAAGCAAGTATTTCGGCAGCGTATGGCGACAGTGAAGACGCGCGCAGAGCCTCAAAAGACTTTGCCCGAATCGTCAACAGCAGGCATTTTCAGCGACTGACAGCGTTATTGGATGATGCTGTTAAAAAAGGCGCCCACATCGAAATTGGCGGCGATCATGCTGCGGATGAAAGATACTTTGCGCCCACTGTCCTGACCGACGTTTCCGAAAATAGTCGATTGATGGAAGAGGAAATATTCGGCCCGATTCTTCCCATCATACCCATGATTTCGCTTGATCTGGCAATAAACTCGATCTGGTCGCGTCCCAAGCCGCTGGCGTTGTACATTTTCAGCAAAAAACAAGCGGAAATCGACCACATTCTCCGTCAAACCAGCGCCGGCAGCAGTTGCGTTAACGAAGTTGCAATCCAGTTTTTGCACCTGGGAATACCGTTTGGCGGTGTCAATAATAGCGGAATTGGAAATTCACATGGTTTTTACGGCTTCCGGGCATTCTCGCACGAACGTCCGGTACTCAAGCATCATCGCTCAAGCCCGCTAAAATTACTTTATCCGCCATTTACGGGCTTTACAAAAAAATTGATTAACCTGGTGGTAAAATATCTTTAGGAACGCTATCGCAAATTAGAGCAGAATTGATTTTTGACATAGTTGAGCGCCATTTCCATTTGTAAGTTAGGAAATTCCAATTAACGGTGTTCAATACCTACTCAGGAGAAATACTATGTCCAAATTGTTGAAATTTCTGTTTCCGGCCCTTATTGCGGGACTACTTATTTTTAGCTGCAGCGAGGATTCGACAGGTCCGGGAGACGACGGTGACGGTGACGGAAATCCTCAGGCCAGTCAGGGGCAGATAGCGATGTCAATTTTTGGCAACAACTGGCAATCGTTTTCAGCAGCGGCCGATACCAACATG
>JAUIFT010000044.1 GCA_030430345.1 Calditrichia bacterium
AAATTTTTGATAATATTGTTTTTCTAAAATTATTTTCTTTTTTTGGTGCTTTTCTTCCCCAGGCCAATCTTCTTGGCGAGAGAATCGTCGATCTTTACAACCAGGTTAACAATGATGACGGTAGCGGCGACTTACTTTCTTTACAGAACAAGATGCGCCTGGCGAAGAAAGAATGGGAACGGGCCAATCAAAAACTCGCCGATTTTAAACGGCGCCATCCAGAGCTATCCCTCGATCGTTTGTTCCTGGAAAAAAATGTGCTGGAAGAGCGATTAACGCAGATAAACAATCTGCGGCAGCATCTAAGCGAGAAGCTGGTCGAACTTAAAACACAATATGATATTGACGCACAAATTATCACCGTCAAGCAAATCCAGAGCATTCTGGCGCTGAACAGCAATATTCGAACACCATTCCCTCATACGGAGCTGCAGCCGCTTATCGATCAAAGGAGCGGGATGCGTAACCAAAATCAGCAACACCATAAAGTGCGCCAGAACCGGGAAGCACTCAGCGAGATTATACGCAGTGTCAACGACAACACCGCCCAGTTTGTCAAGGAGTTAAAGCAGGAAAACCACACCCTGCTCAAGCGCATCACTCAGTTGGAAAAGAAGCTGCAGACCCGCCCGGAAGTAGATTCCGAGTTGCGCAAGCTGGCGAGCCAGGCGCAGATAAAATCGGATCTCTACTTAAACCTGGAAGATAAATACAACCAGGCGCGCATCGCCCAAAAAGTGCCGGAAAACACCGTCGTGCTTTTTGAAAGAGCAATTCCGCCCCCCTACGAAAATCCTTATGCAAACTTGCTTCTCAAAGCACTGGTGGGAATTATTGGCGGTCTTGGCGCCGGTATTGGCATGGCTATTTTCAGCAATCTATTTAACAAAACCGCCGCTAACAGCGAGCAGCTTTACGATCGCCTTCGTTTACCGGTACTGGGCAGCATTCCCATGATCGAAAAAGAAAAGAATACTTCCGGCTTCACTAATGGTAAAAATAAGCGGCGTTCCCAGCTGGTAACTTTGGATTATACCCCAACGCTCGCCTCCGAATCCTACCGGGAATTACGCACAAAAATTTTGCTGATGCATCAAAACGAAGGCTTGCGCTCTTTCCTGATCAGCAGCCTAAATCCCGGTGATGGCAAGTCGCAGACCGCGGCAAATCTTGCCGTTACCATCGCCCAGCAAAAAATTCCGGTGGTGTTAATCGATGGCGATATCCGCCGGGGGGTGCAGCATAATGTTTTTGGTAACCGGAAGCGTCCCGGGTTAAGCGATCTGCTCATCTCGAAAGCGACCATTGATATGAACAACATCAGCAAAATTATTCAACCGACTTTCGTCCCGAATCTTTTTCTGATCTCGGCCGGTTCGCCCATCCCCAATCCGGCGGAAATGCTTGGGTCGGACAGAATGCGCCAATTGCTGAAGATTCTCGCCAATCGCTTTGGAGTGAAC
The DNA here is from genome assembly GCA_030430345.1 of Calditrichia bacterium. Next base: position 1,464 of record JAUIFT010000044.1, read on the forward strand.
ATTCTCGATACTGCCCCCTTCGGCCTCAATGCTGATGCAGTGATGCTATCCGACCGTGTCGATGCTTCGATGATTGTTGTACGGGCCGGCGCAACCAATACCGATGTATTGCTGCAGCGTTTACGGCAGTATCCGGAGTTGGGACGCAAGTTGAAGGGCGTGTTGCTGAACATGGTGAAGATGGCAGAGAAACGGTATCAGATGGATTATCAGCATTCATATTATAACTATTAGACTGATGATTAGCTTTATTGTCTGGTCTAAACTTATTTGTCGCATTTTGAGTGACATTGCAAGGAGTTCAGCGACGAAGCAATCTCGTAAATTTCCGGAGATTGCTTCGCAGGCAAAAAGCGCCTGCCCGCAATGACATCACTCTGAACAAAATCTCTACAAGTACTTATCCTGCAACACATTGACATGATGCTGTAAGTGCCCGGCCATAATGTAAGGCAACGTCCGCACCGTGAAGGAAACCCCGCTGGCGATGCCGGTTCTTTGCATCATCTCCGCATCCATGCCGCGGAACATGCGAATATGCGACTGACGTATTTCAAACAATTCCCCGGTCATATCGGCGATATCGCGTAAATCGGCACCGCAGTAATCTACAAAGCGATCCTGGTCCATTCCCGGCTGATCGGATTCAGCATTGCGGGAAAACCAGAACGCCCGGAACCCGAACACCCGCTCGGTATCCAATACGTGGGCGATCAATTCCCGAATCGTCCATTTCCCTTCCGCGTAACGATAGTCTGCTTTCTCTGCGGAAATTTCCAGAAATATTTTTCGCACTGCCGCATTCTGATCTTCTAGTACGGAAAGTATATCCCCTTCCGGAGCGCTGTTAATGTATCCATGGTAAAATTCATTACATTCTTTTAACAGTAATTCCCGCATTATTTTCTCCTGTGATTGTAGTGATCAAAACGAATAAACCTGGCTAAAGACGCCATGTCCACTGTTCAATTCTCAATTTCGAATGTAAAAGTTAAAGATATTAAAATGCTGAACTCTGAACTCTGAACTCTGAACTCTGAACTCTGAACTCTGAACTTCAACCTATTTAGTAAAACCGATCGCCGTTGTCAAGGCGCTAAGAGAAAGGGCTTGCTTTGACTGGGCAATATTTTTAATATGCGCCCGCGAAATCTGAAGAACCAAACGTAACGATTGAGAAAATGTTTTTAGACTATGTAAAAATTCATATTAAGGCCGGTCAGGGAGGCAGTGGCTGCGTCAGTTTCCGGCGGGAGAAATTTATTCCCAAGGGTGGCCCGGATGGCGGCGATGGAGGGCGCGGGGGCAGCGTAATTCTGGCTGTAAATCCGCAATTGCGCACGCTGGTGGATTATCGCTATAATTCGCGTTACGAAGCCCCGCGCGGGCAGCATGGCATGGGTAGCGGCAAGCATGGCCGCAAGGGGGAAAGCGTCACTTTGCAGGTGCCGGCCGGCACGGTGGTGCGCGATCTGAAATCCAATGAAATTCTCGCCGACCTCACCGAAGAAGGGCAAACTTTTGTGGTAGCGAAAGGCGGCAGAGGCGGCCGGGGAAATGCCCGTTTTGCCACATCCACCCATCGCTCGCCCAGAGAGTGGGAAGTCGGTCAGCCAGGGGGCGAACTGGATATCGTTCTGGAATTAAAACTGATCGGAGACGTCGGCCTGGTCGGTAAACCGAATGCCGGCAAATCTACCCTACTGGCAAACATTTCCGCCGCCCGCCCGAAGATCGCCGGCTACCCTTTCACGACGCTGCAGCCGAACCTGGGCATCGTTAAATACCAGGAAATCCGCAGCTTTGTTATGGCGGATATTCCCGGCCTTATCGAAGGCGCCCATGAAGGTAAAGGGCTCGGACTGCAATTCCTTCGTCATATCGAACGAAATCGCATGATCCTTTACATGATCGATCCACTGGATGAGAATTACGAATTGGAGATCGATCCGGAGAAGGTTTACGAAACCTTTCAGGTATTACAGGATGAGCTTCGTCAGCATTCCGAGCCGCTACTGGAAAAACCGGCATCAATCGTGTTAACTAAGAAAGACAGTTGGGAACCGGGGGACTGGCTGGAGACGTTTACGAAGAAAGTGCCTTATCCGGTGCTGGCGATTTCATCCGTGGCAAGAATTGGCCTGGATGAACTGAAAACACACATCTGGAAACAATTGGAGACGATCGGGGAATAAACATTTTTAACATCGGGGGAAAATCATGTCTATCAGCTCACCACAGCTGCAGGAAGTGCTGCGTTTATTAACAATTCCACAAATTGGTCCGGGGCGGTTACGCCGTCTGGTGTCAGTATTCGGCAGTGCCAGCGCCGCGCTGGCAGCACCGTATCAGCACATCACCCGCATCGAAGGGTTTGACCGGAAAATTGCCGCGTATATTAAATCCGGCGGTAATGACACACTCGTTCATCATCAGTTAAAGCGGATGAAGGAAACCGGCATCCGTGGCATCACAATTTGGGATGACCGTTATCCACTCCTTTTAAAGAAAACCGCCGATCCGCCGGTGATCCTTTTTTACAAAGGCAATTTACCCGTCGCCTGGCCGGATTGCATCGGCGTTGTCGGCATGCGTCAGCCCGATGCTTATGGGCGCTCGGTGACGGAATCGCTGGTGAAAGGTTTAGTGGAAAATGGCATTACCGTTGTCAGTGGCATGGCTCGCGGGATAGATACCGTTGCTCACGATGCAGCCTTGCGAATGGGCGGCGATAGCTACGCGATACTTGGTTGCGGCATCGACTATATTTATCCGCCGGAAAATCACGGCTTGTATCAGCGCATCACCCGGCAAGGGGCGATCCTCACCGAATATTTAATCGGCACCAAACCGGACAGCAGTAATTTTCCGCGGCGGAATCGCATCATCAGCGGCGTCAGTCTGGGCACAATTATTATTCAGGCAAGCAATCGAAGCGGCGCGTTGATTACCGCGAATTACGCCCTGGAGCAAAACCGGGAGGTGTTTGCCGTGCCGGGGAGTATTCTCAATCCCCGCTCGGAGGGGCCGAATCGCCTCATTCAACAAGGCGCTAAAATGGTCATTGGTATCGATGATATTCTTGAAGAACTCGCGCCGCGCCTTCAAAAGGCACAAGCGCCGGAAAAACCAGCACCACCCAATCTGAAAGCGCCGGAAAAAGCATTGCTCGCCCATCTTTCCGAGGAGCCAATGCACATCGATTTGCTTGTTCAGCGGTTGCAGACCTCTCCCGCGGTCCTGCTCGCGCAACTGTTAAACCTGGAATTACTCGGCGTGGTAAAGCAATTATCAGGGAAGATGTTTATACGAATATGATAAATAAATGGGCAAATTTGCAAATGGGCAATACAATAATATTCATTTGCAAATTTGCCCATTTGTCCATTTGTCCATTTGCAATTGCTACCGATTCAAATAATAAAGCCGCAACAACTGCAGCTCTTCGTAGTTCACCCGGCCATTCATCGCATCGTAAACAGGGCGTAGTTTTTCCACCCCTAATTCCTCAAAGGCACGTATCACCGCATCCTGCCGGGACTGCGAGAGCCGGGAAGCTTTCGCAAATTCTTCGTTGCGCAACTTATTTCCCTCCATGGCATAATTATATAAATGTGCAAGAATCGTGGTAATTTTTACCCCATATTCGGCCATTAATGTTTTCAGGGACGCCCCATTATTATAAGCTTCCGCAACCAATACATAGCGCGGTTTGAAATCAGCTTTGGGCGTACTGCGCGGGATCGCCGGGGTCGGGGTCTTTTCGATTTCCGCTTTGTTATGGGCGTTGGCAAATTCCCGGATCACGTGCAGGAAGGTATGCCCATATCGTTTCATCTTCGCCTGCCCAACCCCATGCATCTGCAAAAAGACTGCTTCGCTTTGCGGATAGAATGTCGCCATATCGATCAGGGATTTATCCGAGAAAATAACGAAAGGCGCGACATTGGCGGCATCGGCGAGTTCCTTGCGTTTCTGGCGAAGTTGCGTGAAAAGCTCACGGTCATAATCGCCGCTGTAGTCCGGCGTCTTCCGGGTCTGCTGAGTGGTTTCTTCCTGCAAAGTGCCAAACACTTTTTCCTGGGAAGAAAGCACCTGACTGGCCTTTGTGGTCAGCTTCAAACTGCCGTAGGTTAAATCTTTCGAAAGTAATCCCTGCCGGGAAAATTGCCGGGAAAGATGCGACCATTGTTTTTTCGAATATTCCTTTCCGATCCCATAGGTGGTAAGATGTTGATGGCCGTTGGAAAGAATCTTCTTCGCTGCTGATCCGCGGAGCACATCGATGATATAACCGGCCCCATACAGCTGACCGGTGCGAAAAACACAGGAAAGAAATTTCTGCGCCGCCAGGGTAATGTCCACTTTTTCTTTTTCCCCGCCCTGGCAGTTATCACACATATCGCAGCGCTCGGCCAGGTAATCTTCCCCGAAATAACGAATGAGCGGGATGCGGCGGCACCCCTCGGTCTCCGCCATGTCGATGAGACGATCGAGATGAACGAAAGCCACCTGCCGCTGCAGCGGATCTTCCTTCTGATCAATAAAAAAGCGTACTTTCTGGGCATCACCGGCACTAAACAAAAGCAGACAATCTGCCCGCACACCATCACGGCCGGCCCGGCCAATTTCCTGGTAATAGGACTCGATACTTTTCGGAAGATCATAGTGAATTACAAAGCGCACATTCGATTTATTGATGCCCATCCCAAAGGCGATGGTGGCAACGATAATCTGCACATCGTCGCGGATAAACAATTCCTGGTTCTCCCGGCGGGCATCATCGGACAAACCGGCATGATACGGGCGCACTGATAAGCCATTCTTGCCAAGGAACTCCGACAGGATTTCCACCTGCCGGCGGGAAAAGCAATAAATAATACCGGATTGATCGGGAAACTGCTGCAGAAACTCCAGGGTTTGCCGCGCCGGATCTGCTTTCGGAAAAACCTGCAGAAACAGGTTCTCCCGGTTAAAGCTGGCGAGGAATTTATGCCCGGAATTAATATCGAGAATATTACAGATATCCTCCTGCACTTGTGGTGTGGCTGTGGCGGTAAGCGCCATAAACACCGCATGGGGAAAGCGTTTACGCAGAGAGGAAAGCTGGCGGTATTCCGGGCGAAAATCATGCCCCCATTCGGAAATACAGTGCGCTTCGTCGATGGTAATACAATCGATTTGCAAAGAGCCTAGCAGCTCCAGGATGCTGGTTTTAAACAGCGTTTCCGGGGCCACATAGAGCAGGCTGGCCTGGCGGTTCTTTAGCATATGGATATTCAGGGAATATTCTTCCCGGGAGAGCGTGCTATTCAGTAATATAGCTGAAGCGCCGACTTCCCGCAACTGTTCCACCTGATCCTTCATCAGGGAAATGAGCGGAGAAACAACGATGGTCAGTCCCTCGAAGATCAGGGCGGGAATTTGATAACAGAGGGATTTCCCCCCGCCGGTTGGCATAATCACTAACGCATCCCGGCGATTCAGCACATGATCAATCACTTCCCCCTGCAGGGGACGAAATTCATCGTAGCCAAAAACATCTTTTAAAATTTGCTGAGCTTTTTGTGGCATGATATCAGTTCCGGGTTCAAAGTTCAGAGTTCAAAGTTGACGGATCGGAGCTCAAACGTTGAACTCTGAACCCGGAGCGTTGAACTTTTATAATCCCATCATCTCCTTCACGTATTTTGGTGCGGGAGAACCGAATGAAAGCATCGTATCGTGTAAGGTTCGTAAATTTATCTTACCATTCATTTTCCCGGTATATTTTTCCCGGATATCGTTCATTTCCAGGTTACCGACATAATAGGTGGAAAGCTGGGTAGAACTGAGGCAGGCGCGGCGCCATTTTCCGGAAGCTTCGCCCTCTTCCTGGTAGCCCTGGTTCATCATCATATCCATTGCTTCCTCCCGGGTCATTCCTTCGGTGTGAATTTTCTGATCGATAATCGCGTTTATAATCAGACGCAGGCGCATTTTCAGTTGTTGCATCTTCACTTCCGGGCCACCGAAACCGGCTTCCGCCATAAACTGTTCCGCATAGGTCGCCCAGCCTTCCACAAAAGTGCCGCTGCCAAATAATGCCCGAATCATGGTCGGTGCTTCGAATTTATTCGCATGGGCCAACTGGAGATAATGCCCCGGTGTGCCCTCATGAATGCTGAGATCATAAAGCATATAATCGTTGTATTCCCGGTAGAGGGAAGCGACTTGCTCATCCGTCCAGTCCGCTGGCGGCGGAGAGATGGCGTAAAAAGTTTTCGCATTCTTTTCCAATGGGCCGGGCGCATCGCAGTATGCAACGGAAAAGCCGCGCTGAAATTCCGGCATCACAATCACCTCAAGCGGCTCGTCCGGAACAAATACCAGGTCTTTTTCCCGGACAAAATCAGTGCATTCATCAACAAACTGTTTTGCACGCTCCACGATGTTATCACGATTCGGACGGGTTTCCGCCAGGTGATCCAGCACTGCCTTGATGACCGCTTTTTGATTTTCCGGAATTGCCATACCGGGGAAGTAATCCGGATAAAGCTGCCGGGCGATCTCAAACATCGTGGTTTGCGTTTTCGATAGATCCACCAGCGCTTTTTCGAGGATATATTCTTTGCTAAAATCAGACTCCAGGGCATAATAAAGCTTCCGGCGAAACTTTTCATCGCCAATCCGAAAGCTGCTGGTTGATTCTTCCAACAATTCATTTTCCATCCAAACAACAAAAATTTCCAAGGATTCCAGCGCGGTATCCTGGGCGGTCGTAAAAGCGCCCTGCAACTCTGGCGTTTCCGCGATAAATTCCGGCAGTTGATCGCGGATCATCGCCATTGTGCCTTTTACCTGATCGATGGCCGTCATCGTATAGATTTGCGGCGGGCGTAGCAAGTTAATTTTCGCTGCATCAACAACTTCCGGCACCTGTCTCAGCCGGGCGATCACGTTTTTCATCCGCTCATTCAGGGGCGCGAAATCACGGGCAATCAAACTATAGATTGCTCCGCCGACATTGTAATCCATAGGATTCCATTCATAACTGCGCAGGGTATCGGCCGCAAAAATATTGTATTTAATCTGATGACGCAAAATACGGTAATCAATCTGATTTGTCTGCGATAATTTTTTCAGATCGATCTCTCTCAACGAATCCAGAAAGGCTGCATTCAATGCCCGGGATGCGAAAACGCCTTCCTCGCTGTAATCGTTCAACAAATGATCATAGCGATGATCTCCCAGGTAAGTTGCCCATTCCGGATGCATTGCCATCGTCTGTTCCATATAGCTATGCGCCAATGATTTAAAGCGCGCGTCATGGGTTTCTTCTTCACAGCTTTGGCATAAAAGTGCTGTGATTATCAGGGCGAAAAATAACGCTTTTCGCATATTATAGTCTCCTGTTGATGTAAGAGTGATACAGCAATTAAACGATTATCAATGATTTATTCAACCATTTTCCCGCTCGTTACTCTACTAAAGCACTGATTGCCGGAGAATGTTGGAAATTAATCTATTGAAGACCGCCTACCAACTAAACAATTAGCGGCTATTAATCCCTCCGGGAATTCCCACATCATTCCTTTTTTAAACTAAAAAAACTTTTTTTAGGAAATTTTCTAAAAAATTAAGAGTGATGACAATTCACTATCAGAAGCCCGGAAATTATTAGCGGGGAAGATCAATAAAACACTGTTTATATAACTGAACTCAGGGGGAATCATGAAATCATTTATTCTGCATCCGGCGGCTATTCGCCGCTATCTAACTATTTTGGTTGTAGCCTTTAGCTTTTACGCCTGTAGCGGGGATAGCGTTATTGCGCCACAGTTTGACGATCAGCCGGAGAATTTTTCCGGAGCGCATTTATCCGAATCTCAATTACATCTTGCAACGGAAGGTCTGGAGAATGTTACTGGTATCAGAAATTTGCGAGATATGATTTCATTACGCATTACAAATGTCCGAAACAATACGATACATTTTCGCCGGGGCACTAATGGTCATCGGGACCAGGTTAACGTCTCCTACGGTAAGCCCCAGGTTTTTCTGAACTTTTATTCGAAGGGATTGCTGGCGGAAGACTATACCTGGACGCTGCGCCCGAGTGAGGGACAGCCAATGGCGCAGGAAATCCAAAACCCCAGCTTTGAACTTCGGGCATATGGTAGCTATATCGTCGAGCTAACTGTATTTCAAGGTAAGGAATTGCGGGGTAAGTATTCCGCCGAGATCTCTTTTCATCCTTAACCCATGGCTGTACTCGCATAGCATAGCTTACCTCCACGGCCGGCCTTCGTAAGAGGGCCGGTTTATATGAAAGCCCTCCCGCTCACCTCAGTATGCCATATCTATATCTAATTTGGGTAGTGCTACATCGTTAATGCTGAATGTTCTTTCACTGTCATCACGAGGAGTGCAGAGATGAAGCGATCTTCCTGTAAATACTCATATTAGAGATTGTTTCGGCAAAAAGATGCCTCGCAATGACACTTCAGACAGCATTAACCATTCATCTCCCCCTAATTTGTTTGTTTATAAATATTGTTGGCCGTATTTTATTTTATCGTTTCGAACAGGCG
>JAUIFT010000791.1 GCA_030430345.1 Calditrichia bacterium
AGCTTGCTTCCTTTCTTTGGTTTTCGTTTATTTAAGAATCTGGTTTTACATCCTAAAAGAGATGTCTTAACAGATCAACGTTAATACGATGTTTAAGCATAAAACAGGTTACTTTTTTTCGGGTGATTTTATGAAACAAAAAATTCTGGGTTTTCATCAGGACCGGCAGGGCGACTGGGTAGCGGAATTAGCCTGTGGTCATACTCAACATATGCGTCACGATCCGCCAATGAGTGTGCGGCCCTGGATAATCAGCGCAGAAGGCCGGGAAAATTTTATCGGAACGGAATTAAACTGCCAGCGATGCGAAAATAGTAATGAGGATGATTTGACGCTGCGGAGCTCTCGCGTTGCCACGGCGGTGAAAGCAGCTTGCTTGCAGGAGGCGATCGCAGCCTATCAACTGGGAAAACTTTCCGGACTCTGCCAGGAAGGGGCCTGGGATTTGGCACTGGATGCCATTCGCAGCCTGGATGTCGGGAAAGTCTTGGAAACGCTGCCGGATGGGGATTGAGAGGGATGGGGGAGAGGATGTTGATAGTTCTGGCAAGCGCATTTTTTATTAAGTGGTATAAGGCGCTGCCGTGGAAGGAGCAGCAACCAGAAACACCTACCGGGAGCGAAAACTTTTAACGATGACCAATACACCGACAAATATTTTCCTGAAAACCGGACGTCTTATCTTTCGCAGATTTACGCCGGCAGATGGTCCGCTTTTACTTGATCTGGACAGTGATCCGGCCGTGATGAAATATATTAATGGTGGCACGCCGACCCCATTATCCGATATAGAATCTCAATCTTTACCGAAAATTTTTAGCTACTACGAATCGTATGATCATTACGGTTTTTGGGCCGTTCTGGAAAAGCCGGCGCTGAATTTCATCGGCTGGTTTCATTTTCGCCCGTTTCAATTTGCCCCGGAAGAAATCGAGTTAGGATATCGTCTGAAACGAAGCGCCTGGGGGAAAGGATATGCCACCGAAGGAGCTATGGCGCTGATCGATCGCGGTATCAACGAATGGCAGGTCTCAAAGGTATGTGCCGTTGCAATGCCGGGAAACAACGCCTCGATTAATGTTATGAAAAAATGTGGGTTAACTTTCGAAGATACAGTAATATATCCATCCGGTGACGAATTGCTTAAGTATAGCCGAAATTTACTTAAAGAGAGTCGTGATGAGTGAGCAAAATATAAAAGTGCTGTTAGTCGATGATGAGCCGAATATTCTGAAAACAATGGCAATATGTTTCGAAGATTTGGGACTGACAGTGCACAAGTATAATCAGCCGGAGGCAGCGGTCGCGCATATCCAGCGGGAGTCGGTTGACCTGGCCTTCGTTGATCTGAAAATGCAGCCGATAGATGGCATGGGAGTACTGGCGGAAATTCGCCGTCACTCACCGGAAACAACGGTTGTGATGATCACTGCGCACGGTTCTATTGACAGCGCGGTTGAAGCGGTTAAAAATGGCGCTTATCATTATCTGCAAAAACCATTCGATTTTATGGAGTTGCAGCTGTTCACCCAAAAGGCGCTGGAGTTTCACTCCCTCAAACAGGAAGTGCTGGATTTACGAAATCAATTGCGGAATGAAGCTTTTGCCGGGGACATCATCACTCGTAATGCCAAAATGCAGGAGATGGTTTCCCTGGCGGAAAGGGTGGGGGAGACCGATCTCAGCGTGCTGATCGAAGGAGAAAGCGGCACGGGGAAGGAATTAATCGCCCGGCTGATTTATCGCAATAGCCATCGTTCCGGCAAGCCGTATGTGCGCATCAACTGCGCGGCGCTGCCGGAAAATCTGCTGGAAAGCGAATTGTTCGGACACGTGAAAGGGGCATTTACCGG
>JAUIFT010000045.1 GCA_030430345.1 Calditrichia bacterium
ATTGGTCAGGAAGACATCATCGACCAGCTGCTTATTTCACGTTGTTCCGGGGGAAACTGCTTATTGGGTGGCGTACCCGGTTTGGCGAAAACCTTATTGATCAATACCCTGGCAAAAGTACTGGAACTGAAATTTAACCGCATCCAGTTTACCCCGGACCTGATGCCCTCGGATATTACCGGCACGGAAATCATTGAAGAAGACCGCACCAGCGGCAAGAAAGCCTTTCGCTTTATCAAAGGCCCGATTTTCGCGAATATCATTCTCGCTGACGAAATCAACAGAACCCCACCGAAAACCCAGGCAGCTTTGTTGGAAGCCATGCAGGAACATAAGGTAACAGCCGGAGGGGAAGACATGATTCTGGATGAACCGTTCTTCGTATTGGCTACTCAAAATCCGATTGAGCAGGAGGGCACCTATCCCCTGCCGGAAGCGCAGCTGGACCGCTTCATGTTTAATCTCTGGATCGATTATCCTTCTTTTCAAGAAGAGGTGAACATTGTTAAAGCAACAACCGGCGACTACTCACCGGAATTGAAAAAGGTGATAGGCGCGGATGAAATTGTGAAGTGCCAAAAGGTATTGCGGAAAGTTGCCGTTGCGGATAATGTCATCGAATATGCGGTGAAGCTGGTAAATATGAGTCGCCCGGACTATAGCGAGGCCCCGCAATTTGTGAAAGAATGGATTAATTGGGGCGCAGGACCACGGGCATCCCAGTATTTGATCCTCGGTGCAAAAACCCGGGCTGCCTTACTGGGCCGCTTTACCCCTTCGGAAGAAGATGTGCGCGCCTGCGCAATTCCGGTGCTGCGCCATCGCATTGTTACCAACTTTAACGCGGAAGCAGAAGGTATTAATTCCATGGACGTTGTCCGGAAATTATTTGAAGCAGCCGGTTAATTTCTCGACATTTTTAACAAGGTTAACACTTCACACTGTTAACCTTGTTATCATTATTTGAATCACGAAATCATTCCCCTTCCCAGACACCACACCACAAACTCAATAAATACAAAACCTTACAGAAAAACTCCCATTTTTTCTTCTCTGACTGAAAATTTTCGGTATCGAATTTGAAGTAGATCAAGGTAGTACTTTTAAACAAGGGAAGGATACATCATGAAACATTATCTATCCACATTGATCTTCGCCGGTCTTGCCCTACTGCTTTTACAGAGTAGCGCAACTGCCCAACTGGTCCTGACGGATGCGGATTTTGACCGGGACCGTGATGATGATGACTGGGAATATTATGACCGTGACTACTCCGGTGATGATGATTACGATGATTATGGTGATGACGGCGATTATGATGATTATGACGATTATGATGATGACTATTATTATGACGACTATGATTATGATGACGACGGCAATATCATCATCGTCAAGAAATATTATCCAAGCTATTACCCCCGGCGTCATTTCCGGATCGGGGCAATATTATCAAGCTATCCGTTTATCTCCTTTAGCTTCGGATTCGATGATCCGTTCTATTGCGCCACCACGTATTACGATCCGTATTATGATCCGTATTACTATCCGGTGACTTACTATCGTCCGATAAGCTACTATCCCCGATATTACCACCGTGCGCGCTATAATTATTACAAACCGCGCTATTGGTATCCCAGTTACCGGGCAAAATACCGGCATTATTATAGTCCGTACCGCTACCGGAATTATCATTATAAATCCCGGCATTACAGCAAGCCGAAGCATAAATATCGCAAACGCAACTGGGATCGCTATAAAGAACGGCAGCGGAGAGATCATCGCAAGCGCAATTACGGCGTAAAAGAGCGGGAACGCGGACGCAGGAATGCAGTTGTCAACCGGCCGTTGAACAAAGACCGGAAACGCTATGATCAAAAACGGGAACGTGGCCGTCAGGTTGAAAAACCGCTACGGCAGGACACCCGACGGGAAGATCGCCGGCGCCGGAATGATGCCATTCGCCAGCGGGATGCCCGCAAGGACAAACAGCGAGTCACTGAAAATCGCCAGCGACGGCGCGTTGAATCCTCCCAGCGGAGAGAAAACCGTAAACGGCTCGACAGCCAGAATAAAAGCAGACAGTTGGAAAAGCGGGTCTCCCGGGAAGAGAAACGACGCAGCAACCAAAACGATATCCGGAAGATCAATCAGCGCAAGCAGAATAATTACCGGCCGGAGCAGCGGAAAGAGAATCGTCAACGGCAAAAAGTTGCCAGGGAACGGACGGAGCGGAAAAGCGATACTTATCGAAAGTCTAAAAGGAATGATAGTCGTCAGCGGCAGCAGGTTGCCAAAGTTCGTAAGGACAAACGGCAGGAACAGCGGAAATCTTCCCGCCAGAAAGTGCGGCAGGATAATCGCAAACGGACAAAATCGGTAAGCACTAAACGCCAAAACAGTCGCCGTTCTTCCGGCAAATCGATTCAGAAATCACGGCAAAAATCGGAGAGAAGCAGCAAGCAATCCCGGAGACAGTCTTCCCGGGATTCCAAGCGGCGCTCCCGATAAGAACAGAAATCCCTTATCATCTCAAACCATCAAATCCCTCTCCCTCCTCTGATGATCGTCATCCTGCTTCGGCAGGATGACGTTTTTTATTTATCCGGCGGAAAGAAACGCAGCCATAAATTTCCCTCCGGATAATCGCACTTGCGGGCATGCTTCCGGGCCAGTTCTCCAACAGTGGTGGAGAGACTGTCCCACTCACTAACACTAAGGCATTCGATCTGCCGCGAGGCGGAATCCATGCGGGTGCCGGTCAACGCCATCATTTGCATTTTGTAGACATCCTGTGGAAAATCCAGATCCAATACGACATCGTTGCGATAATCATCGGATATCTGCTTTAGAGATTCCCAATAACGAGCGGTACTGTCACTGCTCCAGGTAATTACCCGGGTAAAATCCGGGTTAAAAACACAGCCACGAATTTCATGATTTTGCCGGCCCTTATTATCATGATGCAAAGATGCCCCCAGTTGCCGTCCGGTACGGATGCTCCAGAGCCGGGCGGTATTATCATCTCCCCAGGTGAGGATATAATCGCCGGCGCTATTGAATCCGGCGCCGAAAATACCGGCATCGTTGCCTAATGGACCGGAGCTGTGAAGGAATGCATTGCCCACTTGCTTCCCGGTATTTGTATCCCATATTCGGGCGGAATTATCGTAGCTCCAGGTAAGCACACGAGTTTCGCTGGTATTAAATACGGCGCCAAAAACCCAACCATCATGATATAAAGGATCGCCAATTTGCAGACGCTCTTCAACCTGCCATAAGCGCGCAGTGTTATCCCGGCCCCAGGAGAGCAACCGGGTTTCATTCTGATTGAGGCGAGCGCCACTGACCGCAGCAGCATGTTTCAGGGATCTTCCGGCTGGCAGTCCGCTTCCCGCATGCCAGAAACGAATTTCGCCATCCGTTGCCCAGGAAATAATTTGTGATTCATTTTTATACCAGATTGCTCCCTGCACCGCCCCTTTATGACGCATCGGCGGCATTCGCAAACGTCCGTTTGTGGCATTCCAGCATTTTAAGGTGCTATCATCACTCCAGGTAAGCAGAATAGATTCATCCGCATTTAACAAAACTCCATTTATCCAGCCATCATGGACCAGGGGAGCGCCTTGTGGTTTTCCAGCGGGTAATTGAAAAATTCTCGCGGAGAAATTTTTACCAATGCTGATTACCCGGGTTTCATTATGATTGAATTGGGCATCAACGACACCCTCACCATGATTCATAGCGATCTTCGGGGATATGCCGGCAATCGGCCATAGCTTGAGAAATCCATCCTCGCCCCAGGAAAGCACATTCTCGCCGTTTTCAGTAAAACGGATGCCATTGACGGCGCCCTGGTGGGCTTCTCCGCCATCCATCGCCGCGCCAGTTTTTGCATGCCAGCGCTTAATTTTTCCCTGGTCTCCCCAGGTAAAAATTTCCGTATAGTCCGGGTTAAAGGTTGCGCCGGTTATTTCTCCCTGATGGCGGAAGATTTGCCCGAGCCGAAGCACCGGCTCATACTTTTTACTTTCTGCTAAAAGCTCTCCTCGCAGCTCAGGGTCTGGTGCGGCATCCAGTGCGCCCGAAGCGTAAAACAACGCTTGCGTTACACGATTTTCTGAAAACATTTGTTGACTGTTTTGCCGGTTTTCATCGACCAAAGCTAATTTTAATGCGCGCTCCCGGGCAGCAATTTCACCATAATACTTCTGCAGATAAAAAACGCCGGCTGTCACCAACACCCCGAGCAATGCTGAAGCTAGTAAAAGGCGGGTACGGCGGCGGCGAAAACCACGATTACGTTCGCGTTGTGCCAGATCCAGCCGTTTTTCGCCGCATAGCTCTGCCAGCAAGGTGTACCATTCACTTTCGAAACCCTCCTTGTGAAGCTTATCTTTTTGGAGATTGAATCCGCTAAAATTCACCCAGTGTGGATTCGGCAGTAATTCATAAAGAACTTCCGGCAAAGCCCCAAGCTCTTTTTTCTCAGTTTCACTAAGATGGTTTGGCAGACCCGCAAAAATAACCGGCACGACATTGCGCGCGCCATTCTTTACAGCGAACTTTCTGATTTTTTCATCCAGATCATTGTTTTGGCGGGCACGGGGAGTACAAACAACGACGAGCTTCTGGCATTGCTCAAAACGTTGCCGAATCGGGGTGTAATAGATGTCATCCGGCAAATCATGGGCATCTTTGAAAATTTTCAGGGGCGTACCGGATCCTCCAAGTTCATCAGGCGGCCGGTAATTTTTTAAAACTTTTTCCAGGTGAGCGGCAAGATCTATATCTTCCGGGTGATAAACGATAAAGACATTTTCTATTTGATCGGTTTGCTCAATATTTTTTAGGCGTTCGGTATATTCCATATTTGGCTCCACTCGCTTCGGCGATCCTACACGGTGAACGGTTTCATTCAGACATTTGAGAACCGCTGTTTTTTAACGGTCTTTCGACAGGATTCCCTCCCTTATGTCCTAATAACAAAAAACGGCAAACGACGGTGGCGATGGTGATGCAGCAGACAAAATCTCAATCCGGGTTCGTAGGCATTCTGCGTCCATTTCCTGGGAGGTGCGTCCACAAGGGCGAGTGTTCGAAAACAAATTATAGAAAGGACCTATCATGGCCACATTAACAAAAGAAGAAATTCGGGAAGCAGTACGGGAAAATTATGGCAACATCGCTCAAACAGAATCAAGCGGCTGTTGCGACCCCGGTTGTTGCAGCACGGAAACGAAAGAAAAAGATCCGGCCCAGACAGCCCGGGCGTTAGGTTATACTGATTCGGAAATCAACACCGTTCCGGCAGGTGCAAATATGGGATTAGGATGCGGAAACCCCGGGGCAATCGCTGCGCTGCAGCCGGGCGAACGCGTGCTTGACCTCGGTAGCGGCGGAGGTTTCGATTGCTTTCTCGCGGCGAAAGCAGTTGGTGACAGCGGCCGGGTCATTGGTGTTGATATGACCGCTGAGATGGTATCGAAAGCCCGCGGTAATGCAGAACAGGGTGGCTATGGTAATGTGGAGTTTCGCCTCGGGGAAATCGAACATCTCCCTATTGCTGACAATAGCGTCGATGTCATCATCTCAAATTGCGTTATCAATCTCTCTCCCGACAAAGGCCAGGTATTCAAAGAGGCTTTCCGGGTATTGGACAAGGGCGGCAGGCTAGCGATCTCCGATGTCGTTGCCTCCACGGAATTACCGGAACATATTCGTAAAGACCTGGCGCTGTATACCGGTTGTGTCGCCGGTGCTTCGCAAATCGCGGCCATTAAAGAGATGCTAAAGGATGCCGGTTTCTCCAATATCCAAATCGCGCCGAAAGATGAGAGCCGGTCTTTCATCAAGGAGTGGGTGCCGAATGGCAATGTCGAAGATTACATTGTTTCCGCCACCATCGAAGCAGTAAAAAAATAACCTCCTCTCCGGGATAAAAAGAACAACACTGCGGGCTTTGGCATAGCAATATGCGAAGTCCGCAGTGTTACTTTCCGGATTAACATCGTATTCTCTCCGATAAAGCGAAAATTACTAACGGCATTTATTTCCAGATCATACATTACCGGCAGATGAAACTGAACCGGTTTTAACCGGAATTAATTTTAGTATAATCCGATGATATCAAAGGAGAAATATATGAAATCATTTGATTTAGCTGAGGCCATTCAAATTCTTGAGCGAACCCCCCGGGTATTGAAAGTTTTCCTGAGCGATCTACCGGAAAGCTGGATACTCTCAAACGAAGGGGGTGAGAGCTGGAGCCCTTTCGACATCGTTGGCCATCTGGTCCATGGCGAGAAAACCGATTGGATCACCCGGGCGCAAATTACCCTCACAGATAATCAGGACAAATCCTTTCCCCCTTTCGACCGATTTGCCCAGTTTAATGACTCCAAAGGAAAAACACTTCCGATATTATTAGACGAATTTGAAGCTCTTCGCAGCAAGAATATCGAGATATTGCAAGAAATGAACATTACGGAAGCGGACTACCTGAAAATTGGCATACACCCGAATTTTGGCGAGGTTAATTTAAAACAACTGCTATCGACCTGGGTTGTGCATGATTTGGGGCATATCCGGCAAATAGCGCGGGTCATGGCGAAACAATATGCCGGTGAGATTGGCCCCTGGCGACAGTTTCTTCCGGTGGTGAATGAGTAGCAAATGGGCAAAAATGTTTACAGGTTGCAATTGGA
The DNA here is from genome assembly GCA_030430345.1 of Calditrichia bacterium. Next base: position 6,711 of record JAUIFT010000045.1, read on the forward strand.
TATAACAGGCTGGATTGGATAAACTAGCGGGGGTGGTAAGAATTTTGTAGGGTTTATAAAGTACTATCTTTTTGCGAGTAGTTTTTCCATAACGGCATTATGTACTTTTGGACGAACGGCTTTAATACCGGTTCTTTCCGGATCTGGATGCACCCGGTTGCTGAGCAGAACAACAACAATTTCCCGGGCCAGATCAACCCAAAGCGATGTGCCGGTAAATCCGAGGTGACCAATCGCTTCTTTCGAAAAACGATTACCACTGCTGCTATTCTCCGTAGGCGTATCCCAGCCGAGGGTTCGGGCGGAGATATCGGGATTGAAGCGCCGGGAGAACTGCCGGACAATTTTTCCCGAAAATATACGCCGTCCGTTATAGATGCCCTGCTGCAGAAACAACTGCCCAATCGCTGCCACATCCCGGGCATTTCCAAATAACCCCGCATGCCCGGCGACCCCGCCCAGCGCAAAACAGTTCGCATCATTAACGGTTCCCTGAATGATATTTTCCCGATAACCATCTTTACCTGTTGGTGGAAACAATGGCCAGCGCTTCTCTAGCGGTGTAAAACGGAGAGAAGTTAATCCCATCGGTTGAAAAATGCGGTTTCGGCAAAACGTCGCCAGGTCCCGGCCACTCACGCGTTCGACAATTTCTCCCAGCAAAATAAACCCCAGGTCACTGTAGATGCTTTTCTCCCCAATCGGATAGCTCAACGGCGTTTGCAGGATTTCCCGGATGATTGCTTGCTGGCCCTGGCATTTTTCGTAGAAGCGAATCCAGGCAGGAAAACCGCCCTGATGACTCAGCAAATCCGCCACCGTGATTGGCATTTTATCCCGGTCAGTCAATTCCGGAAAGAAATCGCTGATCGTTTGCTCGATTGAGAGCATTTCCTTATCAACCAGCTTCATGACGGCGGTCGTCGCCGCAGCGACTTTGGTAACCGAAGCAAGATCGTATTCCGTCTCCGTTGTAACCGATGCGGCGCTAGATTCATAGGCATATTTGCCGTATCCTTTCCAATAGCGAATCTTCCCCTGCTGTGCCGCTAACAGTACGCATCCGGGAAAAATTTCATCCTGGATCGCTTCAGCGATGACCTGGTCTACTGCCGGCCAATCTTCAGGCGCCTCCACCGGTTTTAAACAGTAATCCTCCCGGGGCAGATGAATCGCGTTACTAAAATTATGGAGCGCTACCGGCAGTTTTCCATCGATCGGAATAAAGCTGCAGAGTGCTTTAAAAGCGGCTTGCTGGGAAGCTTGCACGTAGGAGTAGGTAAGAAATACCGCATCCGCGCCATGGTCCGCCGGTAATGCATCAATATGAAAAGGATTCCCGAACAGAAAAATTATCAATGGCTGTGCGGATTTCCGGCAATGCTGAAGACAGGCGTTAATCGCGTCCCAGTCCAGCGCCTGCGCATGTCCGCCAAATGTGCGCAGGTAAACCGACAGCACGGCGATGGCATCCTCATCAGGCTTCATTTTCGGTAGAGACGTTTTTGACGGATTATTATAAACAGCAACTTTATCAAAGAAGTTCCCCATCTCTCCACAGAAGTCCGTTAAAGGCTGATCTTTAAACTCGCTGTCCGTAAAAATGAAATGGTCGATCTTGCCAACCTTCTTCAGTTTCAGTGGAAAACGCTCACTTTGATGTATTAAGGTGATGGCCCGTTCGGCAGTAGCCGCCGCCATCCCCTTGTGATTCGGATGGGCAATCCACTTATTAACGCGCAGTGGATGATTTTGCGCAGGCATTTTTTTGTGCAGCCACTTCTTCAGGCGAAAATTTCTTTCTACCGCTACTTCAGCCTGTTCACGAAAATGCTTATCCGTTTCGATACGCCGGGTCAGGATTTGATGAATCAACGGCACCTGCCGGGGCATTAAAAGCACATCCGCTCCGGCCAGCAACGATTCGCAAGCCAATTGAACGGGGGAATAATGATCTGCTACTGCTCCCATATCCATCGCATCGGTAAAAACTACCCCGTCGTAGCGCCATTCATCGCGAATAATCGCGCGGTTCACCTCCGGCGAAAGTGTTGCCGGCAATTTCATTTCCGGCAGGGTCAAATGGCTGACCATCAAGCCTTTTACATCGGCATCAATGGCGTTCCGGTAGGGCAGGAATTCCGCTTTCCTCAATTCGGCAAGGGACTTATTTAAAGCGGTTAAATCGCTGTGAGAATCGCGATCTGTAGCGCCATGTCCGGGGAAATGTTTCCCGACGCAGGCGATCCCGTATTTCTGAACCGTCCTGATAATCCGCTCAGCGATCCGTCCAACCTTTTCCGGAGACTGATGATAGGCGCGAATATTGATAATCGGATTGGCGGGATCGTTCGCAAGATCCAGCGATGGACCAAAAAATATATTGATACCGGCACTGCGGGCTTCCCGGGCGAGTGCATCGCCGAAATCTTCGGCCACCTGCAGATCATCTGCTGCGCCAAAGGCCATCGCGTGGGGAAACATAGTACCTTCCGCAAACACACTGCGGAATCCCCGCTCCAGATCCGCACCGAACATCAATGGAAATTGACTGATCTTGTTAAGCTCGGAGGTCCACTGCCGCAGATCTGCCGGGTGCCCGTAAAAGAAGATAAACCCGCCGACATGATGCTGCTTCACCATGCGCATAACTCGCCGGAATTCCGGCGCTTCCCGGTTCTGATAGTTAACATAAAGCACCGGCATAATTAATTGACCGGCAAGCACTTCTGCAGGGAGATGATGAGCGCGGGGCAGCTTCATACGATCGTCCGGTTTATTAAAGCAATCAATCCATTCAGAATATCCATAAGCGCCAATTTACAGGTAGAAGAAAGATTCTGCAACTGCTAAAATCTTCCTCGTTCCGGCATTAAATATTTTGCATTTTCTTAAAACCCATTTCGAATTGCAGTGTAATACCTGTTGTGCAGAAGGAGAAAATGCAGTGATGCAAAAAAAGCTATCTTACCTTACCGTTGTCGGCTTATTGAGTGGATTGGTGCTGCTCCTGCTGCTTTTATTTGCCAATGACGGCCATAGCAGCGAACCGGAGAAAGTCCACTTCATCAAACGTTCCGGATTTAAAGGGCTGGCATGGTATGCAACGCAGGCAACCCTTTGGGAAGTCGAAATTCAGCGCGATCCCAGCAACGCCGCGGCCTGGATGAACTACTACATTGCC
>JAUIFT010000792.1 GCA_030430345.1 Calditrichia bacterium
CCCATATTAAATGCCTCAATGTTATGATTCATTGCTTCCTGGAAGTAGGCCGGTAAAGTTTCCTGATTTTCAACTCCCTCGCCAAAAGTGAAAGAGCCGCCGTAAAATAACACGGAGGGGATTCCTGCGCTGGGATGTTCCGACGTCTGCCGAATGGCATTAGCGGTAATGGTATATTGAACGTCGTAAATAGTTTCGGATGAGCTTTTTTTTGCGGCATGAACGGTAAGATCAGGTTTGGGCGCGGTTCCCAATAGCGGGTGGCTCTGAAAATAATCCGGATCGGAAATACTAAAATTGATAAATATCGCTGACTCGGAAGTATGATTATACAGCTGGCGATATTCAGCGACGCCAAATGCGAGAAGGAAAGGAATCAGATAAAATATAATCAGGCGGAATTTGCCCTGGCTGAAATAGGCGCCTGCCAGGCAGAATAGCAGCCAGAGCGTCGTGATAAATAAAAACGCGGATATCCGGTTATAATAGGCAATGGCCGCACTTACCGCTAAAAGGCCCAGGAAAACAAAAAAAAATAACAAATTTCTGGAAGTTGAACCCATGGATAAATCCGATTCTAATTAGACAAACGATGAATCTCCGGAAAGCGGCGAAACGTCTGTAGTCTTTGTGAAGCGTCAGGATAATTAAAGCTTCTTAAGATATCTGGGAAATCAGGCGTTATTGTTGAAAACTTGCCGATTGTCTAATATCCGTTTATCTCACCAAAGGCTTGTGCTTTCAATCACTCGGGATAGCGCATAAATTATTTTAATAAAGGGACTTGAAATGGAAATTTATGACACATGGATATGGTGTAGTTTTGTCAAAACAGACTGAATCTTCGTTTTACCTTTCTAAAAAGTTTTTAAACCGCTTTCTGGGCATATCGTCAATAATGATGCTGGCGGCATTCTCTGCATATTGGTTCGTTTTTCCTCTGACGCCCGGCAGGTCTTACAAGACAAGTGCGGAACTAATTGATCACCTGATATTTTGGCGCTGGCTAACCCAGTTTCCGGAGGGAGTGATCAATGACAGCATGTTTATTGCCTTGTGGATTATGGCCAGCAGTGCGGTTGCATACATCATCTATGCGGCGGCAGTATATCTCTGTTGGAATCGGGAACCGAGCGATCGGGCCCGGCGGATAATTATGCTGGCGGCGATTTTTTATTATGGCATTTCTCTCTTTGCGCTGCCCAATTTCAATACGGACATTTACAACTACATTACCCGGGCCCGGGTTTTTACCGCCAATGAGAGCAACCCCCATTATGTTTCCGCGGATAATTTTCCTGATGATCCATTGTACCGTTATGCCAATCATCGCTACACATACCTGGTGGGAGATAAGCTGGCGATGTGGAGCTGGATCAGTTTTCTGCCAAGCTATCTTGCCGGCGATAATCCAGTGATGAATCTGCTCGCTTTCCGGGTGCTGTTTTTTTTCGCTAACTGTCTGAATTTGTTTTTAATTGCCGCGATTTTACGAAAATTAAATCCGCGATATTTACTCGCGGGATTATTGCTGTATGCCTGGCATCCGACGGTGGTGGTAATGGGGCAAACCAAGACAGACACCATTATGGTTACATTCTTACTCCTTGGTATTTATGCCTTGTTATCGCATCGAAGTTTCTTTGCCGTAGCAGCGTTTACTGTTTCGGCTTTTATTAAATTTATTACCTTCCCGGTGCTGGGAATCTACCTCTTCCGGAATATCCGAAGAGAAAAATGGCCATTGCTTTTCAAAGAAGGCCTACTGGCACTTTCAATCATACTCCTGATTAATTTTCCCTTTTGGCAAGATAGTTTTATGATTGAATCTCATATGCGGGTGATTCTCG
>JAUIFT010000046.1 GCA_030430345.1 Calditrichia bacterium
ATTTGTGGCTATCGCATAGAAGAAATTGAAAATCCCTTAACAAAACAAGTTCGATATCTGGATAAATTGGTCGATGAGTTGGCAAAAGGGAGAAAGATGGAGAAGATTTTACGAGAAGGGTAAAAACAAAGAACAAACATTACGGCAGAGTGAAATACGACTGCCTATCCAGATTGCTGAGAATGCCCCGATTCTAATACCGATAAAAAATGCATCGGTCCTCCTTTAGGCACTGATACAATACATCATCTGGATGATATACTTTACAGCCGTTATGATTAACTGACATTTGATGATTGAGTTTTAGAATCGTTTATTTTCACTCAGCGATTTTCATTGTTAGGGGTTCCGGAAACACTTTAACTCTCTTTATTCTCAATGTTTAGGTGCTTTTTACGAATTTCCCATTTTTTCTTGGCTAATTCCTGCATATCAACTTCAATATCTTTCTCATCCATAATTTCTAATCCAAGAATTGTCTCTATTATATCTTCCATAGTCGCCAGGCCTTGCATGCCGCCATATTCATCAATAATTAAAGCGATATGTTCTTTTCTCAACAGCAATTCTTCAAACAGTTTTGGAATAGAGGCGCTTTCGTAAAAGATCATTATTGAACGCTTTAGATCTTTAAGCGTTATGTCCTTACCGCCTTTAGCCAGTTTCTCCAGCACATCTGTCTTCAGAATATACCCTGTTACATGATCAATATCTTCCGAATAAACCGGGATTCTGGAATATTGTAAAAATTCCTTTTGCCTGATAAAATGACCGAGCGAAATGTCTTCGGGAGCAGATACGACAACCGTACGCGGTGTCATAATATCCCGGATATTAAGCGTCTTAAGTTTGATCAAATTATCAATAATTTTACTTTCGCTCTCTTTTAAAACGCCATCCTTTCTGCCTAATTGAATTAGGGCAACGATTTCTTCCCGGCTCACTGTCTGGACTTTTTTATTCTTTGAAATAATTCTTGTAATGTATTCAGAAATAATGACTAATGGGTAAGAAAGGTAAACCATCCCTATGATTACAAACGTAGAAGGCAAAGCTAATTTTCTCCAGAAGGTAGCGCCGATCGTTTTCGGAATAATCTCCGAAAAAAACAAAATCAGGATGGTGAGAACGGCAGAAATTACACCAAAATATACTTCGCCAAATACAGCAACTGCTTGCGCACCAACGCCAGCTGCCCCAACAGTATGCGCCACTGTATTAATTGTCAATATCGCTGACAAAGGCCGATCGATATTGCTCTTGAGATTTTTAAGATATTTGGCAGATGTTTTACCCTTTAACTCTTTCATTTTGATGAAAGGGACTGAAACGGACAAAATTACGGCTTCAACAATTGAGCACAGGAATGAGACAACAAGCGCTAAAGCTAAATAAAGGGAAAGAAGTAGCATATTATATCAATTCGTATGATTAAACTTTAAATTTAAATGAGTATAAAGAAAGTAATATGAGTTTTACAATAGTTTTATTCGATTGGGCAGAAAACATAGCGCATGAACCGGATTTCCTGCTGGTTTGAAGTTTGGGAGTTTTAACGAAAGTGGGTAAATCCCCAGGTTGTTTTTGGCAGGCATTTTTACAACTGATAAGGAAGTTTATGCCTTCGGCGACTCTGCCGGTTCAACAACTACATTTTTGCGTTCTGCGAATAAAGGTACTACCTGGGAGGATTTATCTGCAAATATACCGGATGAGTTATTCTGTCTGCACAAGCACAACGGCGAGTTGCTCAGGATTTATTCCTCCTGCCCGCGTTTGATTCCCTGCAAAATATAGTACGTTTTCTTCTCTTGCTTCGTCAATATCTCAAGGATTTCCAATGGGTTAAATAGAGGTGTGTAGCGTGCTTTCACCTCTGCCACGTTCGCAAAATGCCGAACATGACCAGCGCTGGGGAAGTCCGGGACCGTCGCCAGCACCGTTACACCCGGGCGTATTCTCTTAAGCACCTCAATATCCTGTTCGATATGTTCAAGAAATTCCATCATTAAAATACAATCATAAGGATCGGTTTCGAGCAGATTATCCTCAAACACATTTGCAAGGATAAACTCATACTCAGGGCAAACGGTGCGTGCCCTTGCCACCCGGGCGGGGCTAAAATCAAGACCGGTGTATTCCGGCACACCGATATCCCGAAGCAGGCAAGCAACCTGACCGGGACCACACCCGATATCAAGGATTCTCTTGCATCCTATTTGACGAATGTGATCTGCTATCACCGTCCACAGCGGATAGTAATGGGAATCTGTATAATGCTTTTTCCAATGCGCTCCCTTCTCATATCTTTGGTCGTAGAATTCGGCCGGCTGCTCAACACCATACTCAAAATTTTGCTCCGAATTGGCATGACTTCCCCGCAACTTTCCGAATCTCGAAAAGCACCGCCAGAAAAACGGAGAAATGAAATCGCGAAGTATGGGTCCCATGCGCTTCTGTTGTTATTGTGAATAGCGTGAACGTTTTTAATACACTGTTGGAAAATATTCTATTTAGCGCGCCGCTTTACCCAGACCATCACAATATGCCACTTGGTTTTTGAATTTGTCCTTTTAAGCACATCGTCTCTTAACCACCGTCCGTTATACAACCGGGAATTTTTCGACGGTTTTATCCGAATGAATTCAAAAATTAACCCGCAGATATTGATTGATTTTTTCAGGCAAGACTTCTAAATTCCTGCGATAGTCAATTCCATGACAGACCGCCGCTTCTTATGCTGTCTCGTGTTTTTGGACTTAATACGAGGGAATCTGTGCTCTGATAATAAGCGGCCGGTGTCAGTCATTTCCCGGTTTTCCGAAAGTCAAAACAAGGTTCAGTTGCCACGATTGGAGTAGATATGGCTCACTACATTGACGGTTTCGTTCTGCCCATTCCCGGCGATCGTCTAAATGAATACAGGCGTGTCGTTGAAACGGTCGCAGAGATTTGGAAAGAACATGGTGCGCTCGATTACCTGGAGTATGTCGGCGACGATTTGAGTCTGGAGGGAACCCGCTCGTTCACTGACCTCCTGGGAGCAAAAGCGAATGAAGCGATTGTGTTTGGATGGGTGGTGTTTGAATCCCGTAAAGCGCGTGACCTGGCCAATGAGAAGGTCGCTGCGGACCCAAGAATGGCAGAGCTGATCGCGCCTTTGATGGATCCGTCCAAGCCGGTTTTTGATGCCAAACGAATGGCGTTTGGTGGATTCCGGCCGCTCGTTCGATCGACTGACGCGAATGCCGAATAACCCGGGCGTTATGCGCCAAAACTACGAGAAGTCTATATGATCAAGCCAATACTCATCTTTCTAACCGCGCTGGTTTTTGCCGGCTGTTCCGCGCAATCCGGAGAGCCAGTTGCGGGAGCTTCAGTACGGGTAGTGCTTGCCAGCGAAGTCAAGTGGGAGGCATTGAATCCGGCTCGCGGGGAGATGAGCCCGAAAGCCGGCACACTCTGGGGAGACCGGAATGGGGAAGCGCCCACCGGCTTCCTTGCCAAATTCATCGATGGTTTCTCCTCGCCGCCGCATATTCACAACGTTACGTATCGGGCTGTCGTCATTGAAGGGAGCATTCACAATGATGATCCGGAAGCCGTTGAAATGTGGATGGGAAACGGCTCATTCTGGACTCAGCCGAAGGGCGAGACACATATTACCGCAGCGAAAGGCACCACTAACATCGCCCTGGTCGAAATTGATCAGGGACCGTACCTCGTTCGCCCACCTTCCCAGGCTTATGACAGTGGTGAACGGCCGGTCAATGTGGATGCATCGAATGTTGTTTGGCTGCCGTTGCCGCAAGGAAAAGATCAAGTGCAAGACGCCTTTATTTCCTACCTCTGGGGCAACTTCGGGGGCAGTGAATGGAATGGCTCGTTTCTTAAACTTGCTCCGGGCTTTAAAGGCGTTCTGAAGTCCGGCGGTAGTATTTTTCATAGCGTGGTCATCCGGGGGAGCGTAAAATATGGGCGCAACCCGATCAAAAATCTCTCACCGGGGAGCTACTTCGGCGCGCAGGGCGCAACTGAGCATCGCATCGCTTCAGGCTCAGATCAGGAAACCATTATTTACATCCGCACGAATGGACGGTATCATCTGCAGCAGCAAGATTGATGATGCAAGTGATGCAGTGTACAACACCGCCTGATTCCGGCAGCTAATACCTTCGCCGATATTCTAAATGATGTTCAGGTCTGCATAATTTTATGTTACTACAGGCACAAAAAAGATTTGTCTAAAAACGCAAACTTCCGTTTATTTATAAGTTGAAATTGAAAAATTTAAGCCGGGATTCTTAAGTAGAAATGAGCATTCAAAAAGAAACATTCAGTTGTGATGTTTGCATCGTCGGCGCGGGCATTACGGGACTCACTCTGGCATACCAGCTGCAAAAAAACGGCCTGCACGTTAAGCTGCTGGAAAAAGCCGGGAGGCCCGGTGGTGTAATGCAAACAGATACCAGCGATGGTTTTCTTTTTGATCAAGGACCGAATGGCACATTCTTTAAATCACCGGCAGTTAAGCAACTCATTGATGATCTCGGATTACAGGCGCGGGTGCAGTTTACCAACGAAAATGCGGCGAAACGGTATTTGGTGAAAGATGGCGTGTTGAAATCGCTGTCGAGCCAGCCATTGGCATTTTTTGTTTCCAATCTGTTGAGCTGGCGCGGAAAGTTGCGTTTGTGCATCGAGCCGTTTCTCCCCCAGAAAAACGACGACTCCCGGGAAAGCGTTGCAGATTTTTCCCGCAGGCGCCTGGGGCAGGAAGCGCTGGAGCGTTTGATCGATCCACTCATTGCCGGTATTTATGCTGGTAATCCTGAACAACTCGATTTCCATTTTACACTGCCTCGCCTGGCTGCGCTGGAGCGGAAATACGGCAGTATGGCCCGCGCACTGCTGGCGATGAAGCGAGCGCGCCGGAAGAAGAGCGTCTCCGAACTAGCCAAATCGAAGATGTTTTCATTCGATGGCGGTATGCACGTGCTGGCGGAATCGCTTTCCCGGCAGCTGGGTGATGCCCTGGTTTTGAACGCAGAAGTGCAGTCGATTGAGCACCCCAAGGATTCCGTCAAAGTGAAATACCGCGATGCCCGCAACGGGATGCGAGTGTTGACCGCCCGCAGGCTGGTTCTGGCAACACCTGCTTATGCCAGTGCTGCGCTGCTTGCGCCAATCGATAGAACCATCGCGGATGCATTGATGACCATAGACTACTCGCCGGTTGCCGTTGTTTTTCACGGTTATGAAAAGAAACAAATTGAACATCCGCTGGATGGATTCGGCTTTCTGGTACCGGCAATCGAAAACCGAAGAATTCTCGGTTCAATTTGGAGCTCGACGAAATTTTTAAATCGGGCGCCGGATGGTCATGTCGCACTGACCACATTCATCGGCGGCGAACGCCAACCTGAGCTGCTACAGAATGATGAAGACACGCTTTTCAGGATAGTGGAAAGTGAATTGCGCGATTTGATCGGGGTTTCCGGTCAACCGATGTCGCGCAAGATCAGGATATTGCCGAAAGCTATTCCGCAATTTGGATTGCAACATCAGACGCTACTTCAGACGATTACTGCCTTTGAGGCGGGACATCGGCAGATTCGGATTGCCGGTAATTTCCTGCGAGGCGTTGGTGTGGCGGATTGTATCGCAAATGCCACGGCAATGGCGAAAGAAATCACTGAAGAGCATCATGGCGAGAGAAAACTGCAACGCGATGTTCGGATAAGCGCCCAACCTTTCGAAGCCCCCGCAACGGCGCGGATTTGATTTGACCTGTATGACCAGGGATGCAGCGGATCTGCCCTGACAAGATATTCAGAAGGAGTGAAAATGCCCCGAAAAGGCGTCTTACTGGTCAATTTAGGTTCGCCGGACTCCCCCGAAGCTGCTGACGTTAAAGTCTATTTACGCGAATTTTTGATGGACAAGTATGTCATCGACATGCCTTTTTTACTGCGCAAGCTCATCGTCGAAGGATTCATCCTGCCGAAGCGCCCGCAAAAATCCGCGGAAGCCTACCAGGCAATTTGGTCAGAAGAAGGCTCCCCATTGATTGTGACAAGCAAAAGCGTTCAGCGCGGCGTTAAAGAAAGGCTCGATATGCCGCTCGCGCTTGCCATGCGCTATGGCAATCCATCGATTCAAGCCGGGTTGCAGACGCTGATCGAAAACGAGAATGTCGACGACATTTTGCTGATTCCGCTGTATGCGGTTTATTCCCTGGCAACCGTAAAATCCGTAGAAGAGAAAACACGGAAAGTGCTCAAGGGCTTTTCGAGGGATGTGAAACTTACCGTATTACCCCCATTTTACAGTGAAGAAAATTATCTCAATGCTCTGGCAGCCAGTGCGAAAAAGCGTCTCGAATGGGATTATGACCATTTGCTTTTTAGTTTTCACGGTCTGCCGGAGCGCCACTTAAAAAAGGCCGATCCCACCGGCGGACATTGTTTGACTGTCGAAGACTGTTGCGCTAAATCTTCGCCAGCGCATGCAACTTGTTATCGCCACCAGGTTTTGCATATCGCCCATGAGCTTGTTGAACGGCTGAAAATTCCCGAAGGGAAGTACTCCGTGGCGTTCCAGTCCCGCCTGGGAGTGGATAGCTGGCTGAAACCGTCTACTGCCAGTGAACTGGTCCGGCTGGCTGAAGAAGGCACCAAAAAGCTGGCGGTCTACTGTCCGGCATTTGTCTCCGACTGCCTGGAAACATTGGAAGAAATCGCTATCCAGGGAAAAGAAACCTTTCTTGAAGCCGGTGGCGAAGAACTGCGCCATATCCCTTGTATGAACGACCATCCTGCCTGGATCGAGACGTTAAGCGAATTTTGTAAACGCTGGTAGGTCAATAGCGAGAAACGCAAAATGATTAAGTCTCGAAAATTAGCAAAGGAGAGCATGATTGCCGTCCTCTCCCCGGATAGGGCGGCCCTTCATTTTTTCCGGGAATCGATCAGAAGGGGCTCCGGAATCTGTGATTGCAGGAATCCTGATCGGCAGACTGAAGGATTACTCCTCTGCTGAGCGGCAGGAACTGCATGAGACGATTAAAGCGATTGTCGCGGAGGAGTTCAATTTGATAGAAGATATAAAACTTGTCAGAAGCGCGACGCCTTTACCCTGGCTATGCTCCATGATTCGCCCGGCAATAATTCGAAGCGAGGATTAAAATGGAATATGGATTTGTCGGTCAACTCTACAAATTAATGAGAACCGGTGACACCGCCAGTTTTCGGAGAATGCTGGCCGATCATCCCAAAGCATCTCTCAATCTGCCCGCGGATGGTTCTGTTGCGCCGGTGCTTATTAGCGCTGTTTTTACCGGACGAAACGATTACCTTGAGGAGTTGCTAGCGGCAGGCGCTGATCCCAACTTGAGAGATCTCAGCACAAAAGGAGCCGCGCATAATATGCGTGCGCTGCATGCTGCATATTGGTTTAACCGACTCGAAATGGTTGAGACACTCCACAAATTCGGCGCTGAGGAAGACTTTGGAACCCGTTTATTTGCCCGGGACATAAAAGCAGTAAAGCAATATATAAAGACAGATAAAACGCTACTGGCGTCGGCCTTCATTCGCTCAACCTTTACCCTGCTGCATGTGACTGCAGAGCTCGGCGATATAGCACTCACCCGGTTTTTTGTAGACCAGGGATTAGACCCCGCACAGCCTGATGGAGACGGACATTCCGCTCTTCGGTATGCGGCAAGAAATTACCCTGCGCTGGATGTTATGGAGGTGCTTGTCAATGCCGGGGCAGATGTGAATGCGGCAAGCAAGACAGGCATAACCGCATTGAGCGCAGCTTGTAGCAGCAATGAAAGTCTGGAAGCGGTTATCTGGCTGCTTAATTCCGGCGCAGACCCGAACCTGGTGCCTAAAGATCGAAACAGTCCTTTGTTAAGAGCCACACGCCTTAAAAATACTGAAATGGTTAGAGCTTTACTGGAGGCCGGGGCAGATCCGCTTTTTATTGGTAAAGGAGATGAAACAGCGAGTCGTATCGCGAAGAAGAAAAATGCGCAGCATATACTCAAGTTAATAGTGCAGTATGCAAGTTAAGAAAATAAGCCATCCATAAACCCGGATTCCCTTATGAATATTGAACGGGCAGATCAAATGCCGAACAGAGAAGACCATAGTCAAAATGAAAGCGGAAACTGGGTGCAAAAGCTGCACACAAGAAGCTGGGAAATGGAGCTTCTGATTGTCGGCTTTGCGCTGCTTGTTTTGCTGGAAGTGCCGGATTATTTAAAAACCCAGATTGATTTCTGGGCGAGTCAATCTTCCAGCCAATTGGTGAAAAGCGTCATTCCCCTGGCATTTATGCTTGTGATTGGCACAAATATAATGAAGTTCAATCTGATCATTCATCTCCTGCTGCGCGGATACTGGATTGGCATTATCGGTTTGAATTCTGTCTACCCCGGGGGAATTAATTTTGAACGCCTGCCCTTTGCACCAAAGTTCAAGGATTTTCTCACCCGGAAGGTGCAAAACCTGGAAGAAGCGGCCCTTTCAATCGATCGAATCTGCAGCGGTATTTTTGCTTTTACCTTTTTGTTGATCTTCATGTTTATTTCGATCGGGCTATTTTTTGTCGTATATGCGATGATCCTCTTACTGTTTTTTCTGATCGTTTTCTGGTTGCCAATAGAAAATGAAAGTTCATTTTTGGCGGTGGCCATGCTGCTGATCAGTGTTCCCTATCTCCTTGCCGGTGTGTTAATGGCAATTAACTTTTTGAGTTTAGGCGGGTTAGAAAAAATAAAAATTAAATGGTTCTCTACCCTGTTCTTCTACATTTCCCGCTTCTTCCGGCTGGTTACTTTTTCATTTTTATATGAGTCGATCTATTACACACTGATTAGCAGCGTTTCCAAAAGGGTGATCGGAGTTATTTTATTAAGCTATGTGGTTGCAATTAGCGCCTACTTGATGGTGAATTATAATGAGGATATCTTTAATCCGAAAAAGAGTGTTAATTCGGCGCTGAAAATCTCTGCCGACTATTATGAAAACAAACATAAAGATATCACTGTGGTTAAAGTGCCGACGATTCAGTCGGATGTTATCCGCGATAAACATATTGCCCTCTTTATTCCTTACGATGTTGAAGATACCGATAGTCTGCTCAGCAAGTATCCCGAGATAAAGCCATTCCGGAAACGCGGTTTTTCCCAAAGCTTTAGTTTGACCTTCGGCACTTCGGATACCAGCAATATAACCTTTGGGCCCGGGGCAAAAACAAGCACTGCAGACATTGAAAAAACGCTTTCCTGCCTCAGCGATTTTTATATAGTTGCGATCAATGACTCTATTTATAACGATTTGAAATTCTTCTTTTATGAACATCCCAACCGCCAGGAGCCGGGTATATTCACTTATATTTCTACGTCGAAGTTAGAGAATGGCAATAACCTTTTGACGATCCGGAAAAATTTAAAATACCGGACGGAGAAGGTGAATAGAAGAAACACCCATTACATACCCTTCTGGTTGGAATAGCCTGGTTCTGATATTGCGATAAAAAAACGCCACAACCTAATATCTGCAATTGAGTAGATGGAACAACGATAGATGGAAGAAAAGAATATCGATAGAACCGCGCCGCAGCTTCATCGCGGGGCAATAAGGGCGGAACTTTGGCGGGTTATTTTCGCAGCGGGAGCGACCGGAGGCCTTGAGGTTCTCGAAGTTCTCACCGACCCAGGTGTCGCCGCGCTTGAAGAGCAGCCAATCGGGCTTGCCGTCGGTGAGCAGCCCCAGGCCCGCGGCGACCGTGCGCTTGGGTCCGTCCGTGCCGTCGTAGTGCGGCGCGAGGCCGGAGTAGCTGTCATCACCCTCCGAGCTCGAGACATAGAAGA
>JAUIFT010000793.1 GCA_030430345.1 Calditrichia bacterium
TGGAGACAAACAAGCGCGGTTGAATTGCCTGCTGATTTTCCGGGGGAGTGGTTTCCAGGAAAAAGGGGAGATTGCGGTGCAGTGCAGGATTGCTGGCAATGTAACCCCAAAACATATCCGGATTGGTTTGGGCGGTATAAAGGACAAATTGGCCCCCCAGCGATTGGCCGAAAATGATTCGCTGATCCGGATTGGAAGGATAACTCTTTTCTATCAGGGGGAAAATTTCTTTCAGGAATATTTGCTGAAAATTGCCGGCGCCGCCCCAGTAATTTCGCTCTTCGGATTTTGCGGTAAAATCTCTACTGCGCTGATTTCCTTTTTTCCAGTCACTGGTGCCATACGAAATGCCGACGATAATCGCGGTCGGGGAGTCCTCGGCCAACTTCAGATACCAATAATAGGAAGAAAGCATGGGAAAGGTCGCACCGCCATCGAGGAGATAAATGGTTGGGTATTGCTTTTCAGGATCGGGGTCGTTTGGTACGCGGACATAAATGTGATAGGTCTGTTCAATGACCTCAGAGTTCAATTCGTGATAACGGGTATCCCCTAAGCCTTGTAAATACTGCAGTTCCGCTTTCTGAGCATTTGCCGGAACGATCAGGCAGACAGTGAGTAGAACAGCGGCTAAAAATTGATAAACGGTTTTTTTCAGCGCAGGTAAATTGGTCCGCATAATTATCCCCGATTAACTGAATATTGATTTCTTCTTTTAGCTATTTTGCTATTCTACCTCCAAATCTGCCTGGAGGTTGCAAATATGCCCGAAAAATTATTCCCCGGAGAAAATTTCGTTGAACAATATGCCCAGGCGAATGCCGGACTTTGTAACCAGTTCCCGGCAAACTTCACCGCCATTGCGATAATAATCTTCCCCGGGCGTAATTCCTTCCAGGGTGTTTCCGCTTTCTTCAGCAGCCAGCACCGGTTCCAGAATCTCAGCAGTGTAGGTGTGAATTTCCGCCAGTTCCCGGCTTTCCTGCAGCCAATCATTCGGGGACATTATCTTCCGAAAAGGGGCGTCCGGACTGTTCAAATCTTCATTGGCCAGCAACTCCGCCGCATCCCGGCGCAGACGGTTAAAAGTGCGGTTCCGGCCGAGCAATCCGTCCCAAACGCTGTGCAGATTATTTCTCTGCCCGATCGGAATCAAATTGCCGCCGCGATCGCCTTTCGGGAAAAGGTTCGGAGAGAAAAGCGCAGTGGCGTGCAAGGGTTGGTGACTGTCGCCGACCGTATGAACTAACCAGCAAATGTGCAATGCGCGCAGCTCCGCCGGTTGAGATTTATCTTTCAGGATGCGAAGGGAATTTTTGATGGCCTGGATAATATTGTAATTGTCATTATCCAATCCGGTAAAAGGATCTTTGGGAATTGGTGCGATGCTCGGACCCACAGCAGCTTCATGCGCTTCATTGGCGAAGAAAGGTATGTTTACCCAATGCCAGCGGCTGCGGTGGAAGCGTTTGCGGGTATCGCCATCAAACCCGCGGGCGATGTCCGGCCATACACCGGCCTGGGAAAGCAACCAGCGTTGTTGCAACTCCGGGGTGCCTGCTTTGATCGCATCCGGCATTTCATTGAGAAAATCTGCCTGAAACCGGGGATGATGTTTTAAGAGTTCAAATAGCGCTGTACGGGTTTTCTCATCTAGTTGTTCATAGGCAACTAAAGCGATTATCCGGTGTCCATCGGCATTGTAGGCGAATAACTGGGAGAAAAGTAAAGTGCTAAAGAAAATGTAAATGATTGGGAGAAAACGTTGCATGGTGGCTCCTTAAGTGCTAAAAAAATCAGTCGTTTAGAATCAGAATAAATTCGCGCATTTCTTTGT
>JAUIFT010000047.1 GCA_030430345.1 Calditrichia bacterium
GGAATACCGAATCGAATGCCTGCTGGGTAACAAGAATACTGGTAATGTTATTCTCTGCATCTAGTCCCTGCCAGGCCTGGGTTTGGATGTAAGCGCCGGTTAATACGATGGTCAGCGTGGTCATGGTGTTTACCAGGATGGTATCGATGAAAACACCGGTCATGGCAATTAAACCGTTGTTGGTCGGTTCTTCCGAAGAAGATGCGCCCTGGGCAATCGCCGCCGACCCTAAACCGGCTTCATTGGATAGTAATCCCCGGCTAACCCCACTGGAAACAACCTGCCCAAGCACGGCTCCTGCCAGCGGTTGCAAACCAAAAGCGGATTTGAAAATGAGTACGAAAGCATCAGGGATTTGTGAGGCATTGGTGATAATCACAATCAATGCGAAAATAATGTAAAAAACGATCATGCCCGGAACCAATTTCTCGGAAACAGCGCCAATCTTTTTAATACCACCAATAATTACCATACCGACCATCACTGCGATGATCAGACCGATAATATAATAGTAATATGCCGGCGCCTGTACTGCCGCGGAAGTGCCGGGCTTGATCCACTGGTTGATTGTGTTGGCCAGAGAGGCGGTCATCGAGTTGGACTGGGCCATATTCCCGGTCCCGATTAAACAGGCAATAACACCACACGCTGCAAATGCAGCACCTAGGATTCTCCCTAGTTGTTTGTTTTTCAGACCATTTTTGACATAATACATCGGTCCGCCGGCCATTGTACCGTTCGGGGCAACTTCACGGAAATGAACCCCCAGGAATCCCTCGGCATACTTCGTTGCCATACCGAATAGCCCGGCAATCCACATCCAGACCGGCGCGCCAGGCCCCCCGATCGCTATCGCCGTTGCCACCCCGGCGATGTTTCCATTACCGACAGTTGCGGCGAGTGCGGTCATTAATGCTGCAAATGGAGATATATCCCCTTTGCCTTCACCCTCACGGGCTTCTTTGGAGAAAATCAGTTTAATTGATCTAACAAGGTGGGTAAACTGTATACCGCGTGTTTTAATTGTCAGATAGATGCCGGTACCGACTAACAACGGAATCATGGTATAAATGCCCCATAACATACCATCCAGTTGCGTGGTGAATTCCAGAATAAAATCAAACATAAGCAATCCTCGTGCTGGTTTCCGGTGCTGGCGGCAAGTTTGGCGGCAGACCGGTCGGGTTTATTAAACCTTTATGTATACTAGTGTTTTTGCCATGTATTAACTTGTTTTCACTAGAAATAATGCTACCTGCTTTGGCGGACAGAAAAACGAATATACTGAAACCGCAAAAATTATCAAAAAACAATTTTCCCCCCGGAAAAAGGTTGTTTTATTTGAAAAAATCGTTTGCTTGGAGGTCAATTATGCTTTAACTTTTCCGAAGTTCTGCCCGCTGGCAGCAGTCTCGGAAGCTCGATTGGGAGCTAATGTTTATGGGTTCGAATCCCACCGTGAACACTCAATGGAAACTCATTAATAGGTGTTCCCCCCACCTTGAGTTTCCATGACAGGAAGTGGCGTTGAGCTAAGCAGAAGTTTTCCCCCGACGTCTGCATAGCGAGTCACTCCTGTTATTTTTGAACTCCTGGAATAAGCGATCTTGTTTCAGGAGTTTTTGTTTGTAGGGAAACTTTTATACCAGTTCTGTTATATAATAGACAGAAAGAACGTTTGGCTTGCAACAGCATTATTTCAGTTGTATGTTAGCCTGATCTTTGAAATGGGGACGAAATGGTCTCGACGGGATGTGAAGTAGGATGGATCGGCATGCCGGGATTTCTCATTACCCCGCAATTAGTGAGAGCATTTATTTAAATGCCGATTATAATTATTCCCTGGCAGCGTAACTTACGCTGCTCGTCTTCCTTAAACTTGGCCTGTTAGGGGTAAGGAAAGACGTCGCAATTAGCAGGACGATTTGCATGGTTTTCTGGTCTGTGTAAATCCGATCTACCGGAATCGCTTATGAAAGGCTAGCCGAACTGCCTGACGTAAGTTAAATTCAAACGCTCGGATAAGCATGTAGATGAACCATCAAACTCCTTCTCGGACCCGGGTTCGATTCCCGGCGTCTCCACAACTTTAAAACGCCGTAACTTTGTTGCGGCGTTTTTTTATTCCTATTGATCTTCGTCCTCAGCAGCATTCCGATTTTTTTTCCGAAAAATACTATTTTTTTTCTGAAAATATTCTTTCCCGGACAATTCACTTACACAGACATCTTAAAATTGCCGGGAGGAAAAATGAAGTTAAGTTTGATTGTATTAAGCGGAATTTTTGCCGCCGTAACCTGCCTGATGAATATCGCAGTTGCCGGACATGCTATTCAGCTTCGGCATACCGTTTCGGTTGAAAATCTAATTGAAGGGGGCACCGTTACGATCATCGATCATTGGTCAACGAATGATCAGCCGGAAATTGTGCTGCTTTTAAATCCGGTTTGCCTTTCAACGCCAGGTGCGATAGCGGCAGGGTTTGCGGCTGTTTATTTTCCGTCCATTGGGCGCTGGGGGATTCGAACGGACGCAGCAGCAGGTCTGGCCATTGGTGCCGTATTTAATATCCTGACCCATCACTACGGGCCGAACAGTTTTGTCCACACTGTTACCCCGGAAAATCTGAATGAACATACCACCATCATCGATCATCCGCTTCTTAATGAGCAACCGGACGTTGTTGCTTTTCTAACACCGTTGGGACAAGCAGAAGCGCCGGAAACATTACACCCACTGGGACTTTTTTATCATAATGGATTACAAAGGTGGGGGATTTTTAATCAGAATGCCGCCAATATGGTCGAAGGCATGGCGTTTAATGTGGTCATCTTCTGGGAAAATGAAGATGTTTTTACACATATTACCACCGGAAATAATATATTGGGAAATGCTTCCCGGTTGGATCATAGTAACGCCAACAGAAACCCCAATGCGTTAATTCTTACCACCCCTGTTTGGCGGGCGGATGGCAGCGGCTGGGTGCAATATGATCAATATTCTGGCGTGCAGTTCAATCCCGCAGGCTGGTGGGAAATTGCTGGCCTGGACAGTCTAATGACGATGCCGGAAGGTGCGGCATTCAACGTGATTGTTGGCAATTCGCCGGTGGGTATTAAGGGAACTATGCCGGTTGTCCCGTTTGAAAATACATTACTGCAGAATTTTCCGAATCCTTTTAACCCTCAAACTAAAATTCTGTTTACTTTAGTTGCCGAAGGGAATGTTCGTCTGGAAGTGTTCAATATTCTTGGGCAGGGAGTGGCAACGCTGCTGGATGAATGGCGCTCACCGGGTGAGCATGCGGTTAACTGGTGTCCCGGGGAAAATATTCCCGCTGGCATTTATTTGTACCGCTTAATTACTGATAATTTTACTGATACCGGCAGGATGATATTACTGAGGTAGGCTAGATGTTCTCTGCTTTTATCCAAACATAGGAACCAAAAATATGGGCATCAATGCTAACAAAATATTGAAAAACTTCCTTGCTGTAATAACGGCCGTCAAGGGCATTTAAATGAAAGAAAATTTCCCCGCCGGGTTTTAACGCCGGTTTTAGGGCGAGGAGAAACGTGCGCCAATGCGCTGCATTCCAGAGGGTGCCATCCCGGTTTTGGTGAAAGGTGATCAGAAAAGCGGTGATCAGGTCAAATTGTTGATCTAATGGAGGGAGTACCTGGTTCTCATTGATTCGATGCCCGATGTGTTTGCAGCCCCAGAGGTCGAAGATATCCTTATGTAGCGGCGTTTCGTTTTTATCAAACCCAATGCAATTATGGCCGAAATATTTGCTTACCAGGGAAAAATAGCCATAACCACAGCCGACATCAAGAATATCTAATGGAGGTTTCTGCTCAAGTTTTAAATATAGCGCATGCGTCAAATTGAGTTTTACCCGATAATTAATATCACCATATTTTTCAAATTGCAGAGGGTTGTCGTGTTTTTTCCAAATCGCCTGAAATTTATTTAGATCAACCGAGTTAACAATCTGCTTGAATTGCTTTTCGGCATTTCTTTTGGTGCCGATTTTAAAAAAGAAATTGGACAGAAATGAAACTTTTGAGTCATAGTGTTTGACTATAAACAGGCGGCGTAATAATTTCGATCTCATAATTTATCGGGGTCTCCAAAAGCGTCGGATGTATTGTGAAGGGCCTAAACAAGATCTACTATTTTCGCTTCGAACTTGTGATAGCTTTCATCCAGGAATAATCTGACTTTATTTTATTGATGGCTAAATGATGTCACTGGAATTTAATTGCCTTGATTGCCTCAATAATTTCCTCGCTGGTTTGAAAGCGTTGTTCAGGGTTTTTCGCTAAACATTTTTTCAGAATAGAATGCCATTCCGAAGATAGATCCGGCCGCAGATCCGATAATAGGGGAGGTGTGTAGTTGAATATTGCATGGATCAGGGCCATTTCGTTTTCTCCGGAAAACGGTAATTTATTCAGCAGCATTTCATATAATGTCACCCCAAAAGAGAATATATCTACCCGATGATCTATACGGGTGCCGGTGATTTGCTCCGGTGCGACATATCCTAATGTACCCATCACTGTGCCCAGGTTGGTCATCGTTGTTACCAGGGAAGATTTGGAAAGTCCAAAGTCCATGATGCGTATTTTTTCGGATTCATCAAGCATAATATTCCCGGTCTTAATATCGCGATGAATAATGTTGTGCCGATGGATTTCCGCAATACCCCCGGCTATTTGTAACAGCAGGTTTTGAACCTGCACTTCCGGCAGCGGGTGATTCTTTTGCAGGAACTCTTTTAGTGTGCCCCCACTGAGATATTCCATGGCAATATAACTTTGTTTGTCGGATTCCCCGATCTCCAGCACTTTTACAATATTCGGATGGGAAAAACCCGCCAACAGGCGCCCTTCATTATGAAAACGCCGGTGATTTTCCGGATCTTCCAGCAGTGCGTCGCTCAATAATTTAATTGCAACAATGCTTGAATCGCCGGTATCTACCGCTTTATATACTTCACCCATACCGCCTTTTCCGAGAAGACTCAAGAGCTTATAGCGGGAAATGCGGCGGGCGCGTAAGTTAATGAGGGAGCGCCAGTTGGTTACAACCCATTTGCCGCTGAGAAACAGTCCAACGAATGCAACTAGATAGAGTGCATATGCCCAGCCGGTTCGCCAAAAAGGCGGGGTAATGATCAATGTTAATGTGGTGCCTGCTTCATTCCAGAGGCCGTCATTATTTGCGCCAATCACCTGGAATAAATACCTGCCAGGCGGTACATCCGTATAAATTGCCAATCGGCGGTTGCCACTATTGACCCATTTTTTATCAAATCCTTTAAGCTGATAACGATATATGTTTTCGCTAGATTGAGTGTAATCTAGGGCAGCGAATTCGAAAGAGAAAAAATTGTGTGAGTAGGGAATAGTTAATTGCTTTTTATAAGTAATAATTGTATCCAGGGCGACATCCTGTTCAAAAACTTTGAATGCTGTTAGCACCACTGGTGGGATATGAACATTCCGCCGGATGCTGTCCGGATAAAATGCGTTAAATCCATTTGTGCCGCCAAAATACATTTTGCCATCTTGCGCTTCCAGGCAGCTGCCGGCAAAAAATTTGTTACTTTGTAGCCCATCTAAAAGATTGTAATTGTCAAAGCGTTTTTGTAAGGGGCGATACCGGCTGATGCCACTGCCATTTAACAGCCACAACATTCCACTGTGATCTTCAAGAATTCCGGAAGTGACATTGTTGGGCAACCCATCTTGCTCGGTAAATCGTTGGAAATAATAAGCATCCGGATTGGCCATCCCTCCGCTGAGCGTCGTATCGATTAGCTGATTAATGCCCCCATTCCAGGTCGTCAACCAGATAACACCGCTTTCTGTTTCGGTGACGCCAGTGACGAAGTTGTCACTGATGCTGGCAAGGTTTTCCGGATCATTTCGGTAATGATGAAATTCCTTTTCCCCGGGCATTAACAGGTTTAATCCACCACCCCAGGTGCATCCCCAAAGGCGGCCTTTTCTATCCTGGTATACACTCCAGATGAGATTGCTGCTGATTGTGCCGTTTTCCCCTTCTTTATGGCGGTAAGTGGCAAATCTTTTCTCTTCCGGAAAGTAATGATAGATACCCCCGCCTTCCCAGTCGACGCCGAAAAGGATGCTGCTATCCGGCAGTTCCTGGGCAGAACGAACCAAATGTCTGCCGGGAAACGGGAGGTTGATTGATTGAAATTTACCATCCGGGCTATACTGTAGGATATTATTGGCCAGGGTGCCAAACCAACTATTTCCAGCGTTGTCAAACAGAAATGTTTTTACCAGGGCATTTTGCAGCGAATCGGGAAAAATTCGCAGATGAAGGTCCAGTTCAAATTCGTTGGTAGCAGGGATAAATCGATGCATCTTACGATTGGCAGATACCCATATTCTACCTGCTAAGTCTTCCGCAACCGCGGCTATCCGATTGACGCTGGTGCTGGCAGGCGCATTTGGGTAGGGTTTATAATGTTCAAATCCAGGCCGATTAAGGTTGACAAGATTTAATCCTTCATTGCTGCCGATCCAGAGTTGCTGGCTGTGATCGATATATAAATTCGTTACCCGATCGCTGTTTAAAACCCCTCCCTCAAGATCATCCTGCCGAAAATGTTGCAGCTCGTTATTCGTCAGGTCCAGGCGATAAAGCCCTGTAGCAGAAGCGGTTATCCATACACCTTGCCGGGAATCTACTTGCATCACGGCGAGGGTGATCCCCTGAAGTTGGGGGAAAATCACATCCAACTGCCATTTTTGTATTTCACCGGATTGATAATCCAATTCCGCCAGCTGATGCCGCGATAATACCCACAATTTATGACGCCCGGATTCAAGAAAATAAGTATCAACAGGCGGCAAATTTTGATTGGTCTTCGGGAAAACATCGGAAAAATCCAGTTGATGAAATATTTCCGTCGATGGCAGAAAAACAGTAAGTTTTTTCTCATGATGCCATAAATGCCGGGCGGATATTTGCTGCCAATTAGCGCTTCGAATATTTCTCCACTGGGTAATGCGAAGCCTGTTCTCCGGATGACTAAAAAAACTAACAGATTCGCCTTCAGCGGTTAGGGCTGTTTGTAATTTATTGATGCCAGCCGGAGTTACCAGCCATTCTGTCCCGGAGTTTCCCAGGACGGCATAGAGCAGCGTATTGTTGTCAATCGAAGCGCTGTCATTCGGATCATGTTGGAAATGGCTAAATTCACCGGTCGTTAAATCCAACCGGTTAACAAGCGAATTCAGGCAGCCAATCCATAGCTTGTCATTTTGCAAGGGAGCGATGTAGCTAATAATATTCGCTGATAATGTGTTGGAATCATAAGGTTTATGACGGTAAGTTATTGTGTTGTAACCATCATAAGAATAGAGTCCCGTTTCCGTCCCAAACCACAAAAAACCGGTAGGATCCTGCTTGATAGTTTTAATGACAATACCACGGGGAAGACCGGGAACGTGTGGACCTTTAAATAGCGGGCGAAGATCATCTGCTAAACCGGGGGAAAGGGAAAACAATGCGAGTACAATCAGCATGCCGGATTGGCAGGACTTCACCAGTAAATTTTTGAGTGTCGCAAGCCGTTTCATTTCTATACCAACAAGCAAAAAGGTGAGAAATCGCTCCTGCCTGAAATTTAGTGTTTTTCAAACTAATAAACAAACTGCAGAGAAATGCAGTAGATTTTCGTATTGCCGCTCAATATTCTACATTCACGATTTTATTTCCGTGCTTTTATTTTTCTGTTTATAACGCTAAATTTATTAAATACATATTGTAAATAATACACAAAGTGGATTTGTGAGGATTTATGGCAAACAATTTTCCTATCCCAGAACATTTTAAACCGGAAAAAGCCGGGGAAGTATGGCGAGTCGAATATGAGCAACTGGCCGTTGCCGCCCGGGATTGGGCCCGGCAAAATCAGGTCACAATTGCTGCAAACGATGAATTCAAAATCGCCCTGCTGCTGGTCGATGTCCAAAATACTTTTTGTGTTCCTGGGTTTGAATTATATGTCGGTGGCCGTTCCGGCAACGGTGCCGTTGACGACAATCGCCGTTTAAGTGAATTCATTTACCATAACATCGGATCAATTACCAGAATTATTCCCACGCTGGATACGCATCAGGTAATGCAGATTTTTCTTTGTCGATGAAGATGGTAAACATCCCGGGCCATATACCATGATTAGCACGGAAGACATTGCCGATGGGCGCTGGCAATTTAATGAGGCCCTTGGCGCGCATCTACAGATGTCCGCGGACGATGTCAATTCTCACCTCCGGCATTACACCGGCGAGCTCGCCAAAAAAGGGAAATTTACCCATACGGTTTGGCCGTATCACGCCATGCTGGGCGGTATCGGACATGCACTTGTGTCAATCATCGAAGAAGCGGTTTTTTTTCACAGCATCGTACGAAATAGCCAACCTGACTTTCAAATGAAAGGAACTCATCCATTAACCGAAAATTATTCAGTCTTGCAGCCTGAAGTAACGAAAGACCGGGATGGGAATATTCTGGTAGCGAAGAACGATGCTTTACTGCGGCGGCTGGAGAACTATGACGCGGTAATTGTTGCCGGTCAGGCAAAGAGCCATTGCGTTGCCTGGACCTGCGATGATCTGCGCCGCCATTTTCAGGCTTCCAATCCCGCCTTTCTCGAAAATGTGTATTTACTGGAAGACTGTGCATCGCCGGTGGTAATTCCGGAAGTCATAGACTTTAGCGATGCCGCCGACGAGGCCTATCGAAAATTTAGTAATGCCGGAATGCACATTGTTCGAACGGATATGCCGCTAAGGGATTGGCCTGGTAAAATAGGCAGTTTCGCCGGTTGATTAACGTTCTATTTATCTTATCCGGAAAACTCTGCAGGGAAGTAAAATATCCGGTTTCCCAATTACCTTTATGAGGCCATAACTATGAAAGCAACCGATCGCGCTATTGCAGAGGGAATTCTGTTTACCGATCAATATCAATTGACGATGGGGCAAGTCTATTTTCGGATGGGCCTGCATGAGAAAGAGGCGCTCTTCGATCATTTTTTTCGCAGCTATCCCAATTACGGTATACATCAGGCAGGATATTGCGTTAATGCCGGTCTGGAATGGTTGCTGGACTGGATGGAAACTGCCGCCTTTCGCGAGGCGGATATTGCTTTACTCCGGCAACAGAAAAATCGCGTTGGCAAACCAATGTTTGATGAAGCTTTCCTGAAATGGCTGAAGGATGACTTCAGCTTACAGCGTTTGTCGCTACAGGCGATTCCGGAGGGGCGGGTGGTTCATCCTAATGTTCCGCTGACGATTGTCCGCGGCCCTTTGGGAATTGCCCAAATTCTCGAAACAGCCCTGTTGAATCAGCTGAATTTTCAAACACTTATCGCTACCAAGGCGGCGAGAATTCGGGAAAGCGGCAATGGCCAGCTGATGCTGGAGTTTGGTCTGCGCCGGGCCCATGGCCTGGGTGCAAATGCCGGTGCCCGTGCCGCATTAATCGGGGGCGCGGATTTTACTTCGAATGTCGGTATCTCTCATGTGCTGGGATATCCACCGAAAGGCACCCATGCCCATAGTATGATCCAGACGTTCCTGGCGATGGGAGAAGGCGAGCTGGAGGCTTTTCGGGCGTATGCAGAGGTTTATCCGGATGATTGTGTGCTGCTGGTGGATACTATTGATACCCTGAACAGCGGTATACCAAATGCAATTAAAGTTTTTGAAGAACTTCAGAAAAAAGGTCACAAACCGATTGGCGTCCGGCT
>JAUIFT010000794.1 GCA_030430345.1 Calditrichia bacterium
AAAGTCAACGCGCGTCGCCGAGCGGTCGCACGGCCTCAGCGCAGAGTTGCCAACGGTTACCGTCGGCGAATTGGCAGATTCCAGCGTTAACCTGAATGTAAGACCATGGGTAAATAATTCCGATTACTGGGGCGTATACTTTGACATGAATGAAAAGGTGTATAAAACTTTTGAGAAAGAAGGACTATTTTTAACAACAGCAAGTAAAGCTAATTCTGTAAATGAAACCCGCTTTTATAATCTGTACCTCCCCCCAAGTTACGGCACCCTGTCGGCAGCCCGTTACCCGGTCGTTTATTTGATGGATGGCGACTACAATTTTCATCATACCAGCGGATTGATCGAGCAATTGTCTTTAATCAGCGAAAAAATTCCGGAAATGATTGTGGTCGGCATCGCGGATAATGGTCACGATAGTTACGTCAAAAACTGCACGCCGCATCACCCGGAGAGCAATCCCACCGGCCAATCCGCCGAATTCCTGAAATTTATCATGAATGAGCTGAAGCCGGAAATATCTAAAAACTGGCCGGCGGCAGCTTACGATATTCTTATCGGGCACTCACTCGGCGGATTGTTTGTCATTAATGCCCTGCTAAGCCAGCCGTCCGCATTCAATGCCTACATTGCTATCAGCCCGAGCTTATGGTGGCATGATTATACTACGGAAAAAATGGTCGCGCCTTTTTTTGAAAAGCATGACAATATTCAACGTTTTTTGTTTCTCTCGTTAGGGAATGAAAAAGGGATGGGTGTCCTGGGATTTCAAAATCAGTTGGATATTCAGACATTTGCTGATCAGTACTATAAAAATCCGCCGCTGGCCCTGGATTATACCTTTAAACAATATCCGGGAGAGAATCATAATTCGGTGGGTTTAATCACGGTTAAGGATGCCCTAAACAAACTTTTCCAGGGCTATGATTTACCCGCCGGCACCCTGGACAGCCTGTCATCCTTTAGCGCTTACGAAACACTGATGACGCCCTATATTCGCCGGTATAAGAGTGGTTTTCGCTTTCCGGAAAGGCAACTGCGCACTTTGATCAATTCATTGCATCAGAAGGCACCGGAAGAATTAACTGTGATGGAATCCCGCCTGGCGGAAAAATACCCTGCATCTCTGATAGATTTTTACCGTCATCTCGGTAGCAGGTATGTAAAGTCCGGCAACATCGAGGCAGGATTGGCGCTGCTGGAAAAGAATTGTGAAATGCACCCGAAATCTCCGGAAGCCCTGACCAGTTTGGGAGATGCATACCTGGAGAGCAAAGTAAGCAGCAAAGCCAGGGCAGCTTATTCGAAAGCATTAACTTTGGCCGGGCAACAACAGACGCGCGGATGGTATCTCAATCAACTGCGGGCCAATTTGCAAAAAGTGAATATCCGCGAATAAACCGTCGGAAGAAGAAAGAAATGGACGTTTATCAACAAATCTTTTTCACCACCCTTGCCCTGGCTTTCGGAATGCTCCATGGCATCCTCTATCTTTATAACCGCCGGCTGCGCAGCAATTTGTACTTTGCTATTTTTGCCGTTCTTTACGCCGCGAATGTTTTCCTGGATTTTCAGTCTATTCTCGCCGCCACAAACAGCGATCATTTATTATATCTCCGTTGGCACCGGGCGGTAATGCCCTTCGTGCTCATTAGTGCACTGTTGTTTATTTATTCCCTGATGGAATTTCCAACACCACGTTATTTCCCGGTCATCGGGGTCGCATTGATTATTAGCGGTTTTCTCGCAGTTATTGATCCGGACAATAATTATTTATACTTACAAATCCTCTATATTGTCGTGATGATTGAAGATTTATTATTTATAATGTCCC
>JAUIFT010000048.1 GCA_030430345.1 Calditrichia bacterium
CAGGCGATCAAGATAATAGGGGATCAGGCGATCGAGTTTTTTGTAAAACACTTCCATGTGTAGCGTCAACGGCTTCTCGAATTTATGCACCCAACTGGCGATGGCATGAATTGCCCGCTGAGATTTTAACGGATCGCTGACCGCGGTATCCTTATTCCGTAATTCGTGAAAGAATGGCGGCTGATAATACAGACCGCCGCTCAGCGTAAATTGATTAGCAATCGAGGGCGAATAATGCAAACTCGCGCGCGGACTTAGCAAAAACTCCTGGTTGTAATCGTAATAAAATCCCCGTAAACCAGCCACAAACTGCCACTGCCGGTTGATGGTAGTGACATTCTGCAGGTAAGCGCTCACCGTACTAAAAGAGAGATTTTGCTGAGCCACTTCCACCTGCGGCGCTTCCAGAATGGTATCATCTCCCTCTTCCGCGATCAAATCATTTAAAGCGTTATCAAGGGAAGCGCGCCGGAACAGAATACCGCTACGAAAGGCATGTGCCGCCGTTTTGTGGGAAAACGCGGTTTGCAGCTGCAGCGTATTTAAGGTGAGATCGTTATCAGTGCGTTCGATGCGGCTTTTCAGGAAATCGCGGGAACCGCGTTCCGGCTCGATGGGATTATCGATGTAAAAAACATCGCCGCGTAAGTCCGCCGTTTCATCCTCGCTGGTGCGATAAAGGGCGCCGGAGAACTGCCAGCGGGTATTCGCGGAAAAGGTGTGGGCATAGCGCAAGCCGGCCAGTCCGGTTTGAAACGTATAATTCCGCTCCCCGTCATACTCAATATCGATCTGGCGAATATCTAAAACATTGAACTTGAAATTGCCCGACCAAACATCCGGGGTCAGGTTAAAACGGTTATAAGCCTGCATTACAAACAGTTCCAAATTGCTGCTTGCTGATATTCGATAATTTCCCAGCAATTGAATATCGGCAAATAATGGCCGGTAACTACCAGCCGTTTGCAGTCCGTTTACAAACAAACCGGGATTGGCATAGCGCGCACCCAGGGACCAGCGCAGGCGCCCGCTATGATTCTGCAGCGCGAGTCCGGCATGAAGCAAATCCGCCCGGGCAGTGGCGCGAATGGCATTGGACTCCTGATTGAGGTAATTGACCGCCAGCGCGGAAGAGAGTTTATCACCAAATTCCGCCGGGAAAGCCCCGCCGTAAAAGCGCACATCGGCGACCATATCCGGATTAATCAACGATTGATTTTCTTCAACGCCCTGTCGCAGCAAAAAAGGGCGATAGATCTCGTAGCCATTGAGGTAGATGAGGTTTTCATCGAAATTACCGCCCCGGACATTGTAGGCGCTGCTCAGCTCATTATTAGAGGTAACGCCCGGCAAAATTTTGATACTGCGGAAGACATCCGCATATAATGTCGGCATTTGCCGGATATCCTGCTGCGCCAGCTTCTGGAGAATCGCCGGGGTTTCCTCCCGGTCCTCGAAAACCGTGACCGTTTGTGCGGCAACCGGCAACAATGGCAATGCGATATTCAGGCGGGTGCGGCCCCGCCCCTTGCGCAGAAGGATTTTGCGGGTAACGGTCTCATAGCCGAGATGAGAAAAATGAACGGCATATTCTCCCGGCGGCAGGGAAAGCACATAGAGACCAAGGCTATCTGTTACTGTGCCAATTTCCCCGGGAAGCACAGTAATATTACAATGCGGCAAGGGCGCATCATCGACTTCACTGGTCACCTGGCCGGATAAAATCTGCGCGTTTTCTGCAGACAGTCGATTGGAATAACTACAAAGCACGAGGATGAATAAAAAAATGTATGTTGGGAAACGCAGCTGTTTCAAGCGGGTGTACGGGCAATTCATTACAGGTATTAGCTCCACAATTAGAAATCGGCCGAAACCGGGTATCGATAGAATTATGTCGCGATTTTCCTATAATTTTCCTCCGTTAATACCTTACCAATATAAGCGCAGGTGGCTCCGGGAAAAAGGGAAATAATCATCACCGAACGGGAAGAATTTAGAGGCGGTTGACAGTGAACAGTTAACTGTTGCAACGACGACTATTATGTGACATGTTTAATTGGACGACTTCAGTTGGAAAATAAAATTATCTTCTCCCCAGACCCGTTTCCGGAGAATTTGCGACATTGCAATATTACGCTCGCCGGCCAATGCCCGGATGTGTGCTAACTGACAATCTTCGGATAAAATCATTATTACCTGATTATCCGCACGGATGAAATTACCGAGTTGGGAAAAAAGTGCCTGAAAATACTGGAAATCTTCGCCACAAAACCAGGCATGCTCACTCTCGTTGGCAGGATTGCGGGGATAATAGGGCGGATTGATAACAATCCAGTCGAATTGCTGAGTGGGAATATCTGCAAAGAGATCAGAGTGGATCGCTGTCACTGCCGCACTGTTCATGCGGGCGTTTTTCTGAATGTTGGCAATGGCCGACTGGCTAATATCACTGGCGGTCACCACCGCGCCCTGCCGGGCTGCAAAAACAGAGATCAATCCGCTCCCGGCGCCCAGTTCGAGGAAGGATTTGCCGGACAGTGGTTGCCTGGCAAGATATTGCAGGAGGATTTTCGTACTAAAAAACAGTCCCGGATGGAAAACACCCGGATGAACAGCGACCTGGATATCCCCATAGCGATAACGGCGTTGGCGTGCCAGATAACGCATCAACAATGGTTGGTAGACGCGATGGATAATCGGTTTGAGGAAATCACGAACGCTCATCTGGCAACGGCCTCCTTTCGCTGCTGTCTACTGGATGTTCCGGCAATGATATCCGCAGAGACAACTTCGTTCCTGTTGCGGCAATATCCAGTTCGCCACCCAACCGATGGACTAATTCCTGTACAATTGCCAGCCCCAATCCACTGCCCTTCACGCTATCTGCCGTTGATGGATGCCGGTAGAATGGCTCCAGCAACTGAGTTGCCGGTACGTCCAGCGGGGTCTGTAGATGGTTTTTAATTTCCAGCATGATCGTCCCGGCTACCCGGGAAAATCTCGTCTGCACCGGATAATTTTTATCGCCATACTTCAGGGCATTTCCCCAAATGTTTTCCAGTATTTGGGAAAACCGTTGAGAGTCGGTTTCAATGAAGACAGCCGATTGTTGCTCCGTTATAATCAAATCTGCCCGAACATTTTCGCGCCGGGCTTTCTCCGCGAAATAGTGATGATTCTCTTTTAGAAATTTCCCGACATCCAGCGCGGTCATTTCCAGCTGGTAAGCCGGTTCTTTTAGCCTTGCCAGTTGAAGCATATCATCGGCAATTTTTATCGCCCGGCGAATATCGGTTTTTACCGCCGGGAGTAATCTTTCCCGTTCTTCCGGCGGGAGCACCTTCAGATAGTCAATAATATCAACAAATCCCTTTATCGCCGTCAGCGGTGATTTTATCTCGTGCGAGGCATGGGCAATAAGCCGTTGCCGGGCAGCGTTGCTTTCCTGCAACCGGGCAATCAAGTCCCGGATTTGCAGAGACATTCGCTGAAAATTGCCGGCGAGATCAGCAATTTCATCTTCTCCGCTGATCGCCAGGTCAACATCATAATTTCCCGCGGATACAGCGGACACCGCCTGCTGCAGTTGCACCAGACGGCGATTTAAATATGCGGACATTGCCCATCCTAGCAGAACGGCCACAACGATAATAACCACCCCGGCAATCGCAAAAAGGGAAAGAATTCGCAGCAAAATTGATTCTCCCGGGGAGCGCCAGGCCAGCCGCAAATAGCGATAAGGAGACTGCCCAGCAGGGTTTTCATAGAGCGCGGAAAAGCCAACAAGCTGCCGCCCAGATTGAAAATCCGCGCTGATCAAAGAATCCCGGGCAGCGAAATGATGTTGATTACCGATGCGCCATTTACTGTCCGTTCCAAATAAATCGACCTGCAATTCCGGAAAGTGACTGTTCAGCAAAGCGGTTATCTCCCCATTATCCTCCATAGGCAATTTGTTTATCTCCTTAAACAAATCCGTAACCCGTTGCGATTGCATCGCGATCACGGTTTCATTAATGCGATATTTGATCAGCAGAGAGATGCCGCTGCCAAGAATCGCAAAGAGCAGCAAAAATACCGCCGAGAGGATCAGAATAATGCGCGGGTAAAAACTTTTCGGAAGAAGCTTCATAATGGTTCACTAGTCAATATTTTTTTATTCTTAAATCGGTTTATTCTAGTCACGGCTAACAACTCATTGGCTACTTCTCCTCCGATTCATCCGGGATCACCAGTTTATAGCCAATCCCAAAAACGGTTTGGATATAGCGGGGATTGCGCGGATCGGCCTCGATTTTACCCCGCAGGCGGGCGATGTGCGAATCCAGCGTGCGGCCGTATCCTTCATACTCATATCCCAGCACCTGTTCGATCAGCTCATCCCGGCTAAACACTTTTTCCGGCTGGGCAATGAAAATTTCCAGCAGCTTGAATTCGGTGGGAGTCAGCGTCACCAACTCGTTTCCAGCCATCACCCGGCGGGTGCTGACATCCAGGGAAATATTGCCACAGCGCAGCATCTCGGCAGTCTGCGGCTTTTCCTTACCCTGATCGATGTCCCGCCGGCGAATCAGCGCCTTTAAGCGGGCAATCAGCTCCATCATCTCAAAGGGTTTGGTGAGATAGTCATCCGCGCCCGCTTCGAAACCGGATAGCTTGTCAACGATTTCCGAGCGTGCTGTTAACATTAGCAGCGGGGCGGTGGTAGACTGGCGAATCAGTGGAATAATTTCCGGGCCTTCGGCGTCCGGGAGCATCCAGTCAAGAATAATCGCCTGACAATTTTTCAAAGCATCAGCCTGCAGCGCCTCTTCTCCCCGTGAGAAATGCCGGACGGTAAACCCCACCAACTGCAGCTGGATGGTTATCGTCCGCGCGATACTTGCATCATCTTCGATAAGAAGGATTTGCTGTTTTTCGCCAGTCATGCCTGCACCTGTTTATTCCTATCATATTTCACTTCCCGCCGGAATTGCCCCGACAAAATAAGCAAAAATTATCCGCCATGCCGGGAAAAAATGACCGTCAGCAGATCAACAGTTTATTGCAACATCTTCGCAACAACTTCCGGGAAGAGCGCCCATATATTTCATGCGAGTCTATTACGAACAATTGCTGGTTTGATAGATGTAAAGTTGAAAGTTGTATTAGCTGTCATTGCCCTAATGGAGGCTGCGCACCGAGGCGCTTTTTGCCGAAGCGATCTCAAACGTGCTTGCAACAAGTAGATCGCTTCGGCAAAAAGCGCCTCGCGATGACAGATCAAGTAACATTTCGTTTAAGCACGACCTAAATACTAAACCAATCGAAAAGGAGTTAGCGATGAAGCAGCATCTTTATCTAATGATCAGCGCAATAACCATTTTAGCATTTACCGCCTGCAGCGATAGTCCCGCCGGGCCGAAGACAACGGAAGCCCCCATCACATTCAGCAGCGAAGAGGAGATGGAAATAGTCGCCGCGGATATCAGCTCGGAAAGCGGGGGCGTCATGAGCGATATTCAAACCGCTGCTGCGGCTGCCGATTCCAACTTTTACAGCACCAAAACATCGCTGGATACTTCCCTTTCTTACCAATGGATCGATTATGATATTGCCCTTTCTTTTTATCTGGCCAATGGGGCCGCCGTGCCGGTATATGTTTCTGCGGTAGACAGTATCGTTTATCAGGGCAGCTTATCCGGCGATACATCCTACGCTGCCGCCAATCTGACAAACGGCGAATGGCAACTGGCGTTGAATCGCAACAGCGGATTGACTGTCTCCGGGATTCTTTCCGACACCCTAAAAATA
Source organism: Calditrichia bacterium (assembly GCA_030430345.1). Next base: position 5,794 of record JAUIFT010000048.1, read on the forward strand.
AACGGCAACAGCAGCAATAATTCAGTACGGGGATATAGCGGCAATCGCATCGATTATACGATTCAGACCGATGGCATGCTCACTTTAACGGATGTTATCGTGCCCTTAACCAGCAGTAATTTTATCCCGATTAGCGGCGTCATTAATGGCATTATTGCCGGTACAATTGCTGAACGGAATTCGCAGGTGAAACATCCTTATGAAATTCCCTACACAGTCACATTCAGCGGCGATGCCAATGTTACCGTTAATCTGCCGAATAGCGGCATCATTTTTACGGTCAATCTGCTTAACGGAGAAATTACCCGCTAATTATCCAGGACAAATGTATTTTTATTTTCTTATAATGAAATGTAAATATCACCGATGTCAGGAGAGATTATGAACCCGGAAGCGTTCTCGCAATTCAACCTCATTGAAGTATTTTTTCTGCGCTTGACCGCCAATACAATTGTTACCGCCCTTTTTGTGGTGCCGCCTTTTTTGCTGCTCTTCAAAATCGGCCGCTACACTTTTGCCCATCGCCGCCTGCACAAATCCCTTCCCGGGCGGAAACAATTATGGATGGAAATCCGCTATAGCGTTTCCACCATGATCATCTGGAGTTTGCTGGCAACGGCGGCGTTTTACCTGATTCAGAATGGCTGGATCACTGTCCGGGCAACTTTTAGCACGGCGCTTATTCCCGGCATTTTAGCGGAGTGGATCGGGATGATCATCATTCATGACGTTTACTTTTACGGCATCCATCGCCTGATGCATCACCGCTGGTTTTTCCGGCGGGTGCATCTGGTCCATCATCGTTCACATCATCCGACGCCCTTTACCAGCCACTCCTTTCACCCACTGGAAGCGCTGCTGGAAGCGGCTTTTTTCCCTATCGCCCTGCTCAGTCACGATTTCCACATTATCGCGATGATTCTCTTTATTCTCACCAGCAAGGGCATCAATGTGCTCGGCCATGCCGGACACGATTTTTTCCCAAAGTGGTTTGCAGAACATCCACTGCTCAAATATCTCAACACCACCATCTACCATGATATGCATCATGAAAAGGGGCGGCTGAATATGGGATTGTATACGAATATCTGGGACCGCCTTTTTGGCACAATGTATGAGGAGTATCCGGAGGTTTTTCGGGAACGGAAGAAAAGCTCCCGGGAGCAAGTTAAGATTTAGTGAGGCAGGGGCTCCGCTCTCCCGGACTGCCGGGATCACTAATGGCTGCACTCACTGCGTTCGTTGATGGTTGTCGATCAGTTTGTTATTAACCCTACTCAATTCCCCCAATCCGATACAGCCTCCACCCATCCGGCAGGTCTTCCAAAACTTCCAGCGCATAGTTTTCCTGGAAAAAACGCCAGTTAACCATTGGGTTTTCATCCTGCCATTGTCTTTGGAATTTTTCCGGGGCGAATAATAGCAACGCGCCAATTTCCGCGGAGTCCAGCGGTTGATCCCAAAGATTGATAATCTCATTTTCGATACCATAGCTACGCAAAGCACCGTCGATAGCAAAAGTATAGATGACCGGTTCATTGAAATTGTGCAATGCTTCCGCCACTTGTTTTTCTACCTGATTTGCCCGGTAAATGTGGGTGCTGTATTTCTGGATCAAAAAAGCTTGAATCAGAACAACCGCGGCAATTAATAACAGGCGAGCGGCAGCGGGTATATACGACGCAATTCTTTCCGCAGCAGGGAATAACAAAATAATCACGAAGGGAAATGTCAACAGGAGATAGCGCATGTTTTGAATGGGAATGCCGCTCAGCAATAAGCCATAAAGAAACAGCGGAATGAGCAGCAGCAAAATAAGCAGACGATTTTTCGGAGGCCGAAAGAATACCAGAAAGACAATTCCCGAAAAGAGAAACCCGGGGTAGAAGAAATTACTAAATCCGTAAAAGAAATTTGCCATCAGGTAGGATGCCTGTCCCTCGATAGTTGTAAAGCTGCGCATAAACCAATGGCGGGGATGCCAGTTTATCAACCAATTATGGGCGAGAAATTCTCCGGAAGCGGCGCCGCGAATAAAGAAATGCGGGAAACAACAAATGGCAGCTATGCCAACACCGGCGAGCAGATGTGCCCAACGAAAATTTCGGCGAAAACTATCCGCAAAGAAAAGCAGCGGCAGCAGCAAAACCGGGCCGGTCAGGTAACGGGTCATGACTGCGGAGGCACTGAAGAACACCGTCAAGGCAAAATCCCGGAAGCGCGCCCTTTCCCGATATTGCAGCATATGATATACCGCCGCCAGGGTAAAAAATGCCGCGCTAATGTCGGACATTACCAGCAGTGATGACTGGAAAAGAAACGGTGATAAGAACAGAAAAAGGGTGACATAGGTAAAAACCAGCCGCCGGTTTGCAGTCGGATAGAAGTAGAAAATAAGTCGAACTGTATAGAGACAAAGCAGCGCAAAAGTGAGGATACTTAGCAGTTGCATCGGCAGACTGCCGAATGGCAGCAGCAGAGAAATCAATGCACTGTAGAGGGCGTAATTGATTGGCCAGAAGTAGTCCCCGGGATGCGCTCCTCCCAACAGGAATTCCCGCCAGCGCTGCGCATAGCGGAAGTATTCGTGACTATCCTGGCCATAGAGACCGTTAAAATCCAGCAGAAAACGAATCGCCAGCAAAATGGCGACCATGGCGATAGCAAAGCGTAAATAAGAGCGTCGCTCATCTTGCGGAATCGTCAATCGATGCTCTCCGGGGGAAAAGGACAATGGTTCTCAGGCATATTTTGTGATAAGGTATTATTTGTTACAACTTTTATGTAACCCTTGCAGGGTAAAGTTTTTTGGGAGTTTTAATCCTGGGCTGAAAGACCATCAGCCCAGGATTAAAACCTGTAACCGCTTTGTGGTAATAATACGCCGAAGGCGTTACAGACCTCAACCGGGGGCGGCCACTGCACGCCCCCGGTTGAGTCAACTTTTTAACTAACCCTGAAGGGGTTACAGAATTTTTTATGTTAAATTTTATATTAAATACACCTTCACCAAATATTTCGGAAGACCAAAATAGCTAATCACTAGCGCAGTCCCAGGTCATTGGGAAACGCTCCCTGCATCCCCTTAATCGCCAGGTAACCACCGCCGAGGAAAATGACCGCTGCCAATGGTTTGTTTACCCGATAGACGGCAATTCCGGATATTTCCGAATTGGGAATGCGTTTATTTTCCCAGTCAATTTCGACAAGCAGGCTTTCGCTATCGTAGGCGCGCAGCCGCCCGGAAAGCGTCTCACCGGAAGGCCGGGTTATTTTAATCTTATTGCCAATGTCTTTTGGGCTCAGGCCGGATGTCGGAGATGCAGTATTTTCCGCCGGCGGCACCGTTCGGGGAAAATAGCAGCCAGTGAAACAGATGGCTGCTATGAAAAGAATCAACAATTTTCCCGGCATGGCATCCTCCCGTTTACAGGTAAATGCCAATGCCATAAATCCAGCCATTTAGCGCCGCATCGCCGACCCGGAAGTCCTGGTAGCCGACATAGAAGATGGTGCGGTCAACGTGATAATTCAAGCGAATGAGCGACTCCTGCACGGCCCGATCATTGAGTTCGCCAATGTTGTATGATCCGTGGATACTAACCGGTATTTTCAGAAAAAGATCCGCGCCCATGTTAAACGCCGGACCGGTATGATCGATGCTACCGCGAATCCCTTTCACACCGGCGCCCCACCAGAAGTTGAAAGCGTCCGTACGAAAACGATTGAAGTTTACGAATGCATTATATAATTCGACATAATCGTCTGCGCCGGGTAATCTTTCCGTCAGTTTGGTATACTGGCCGGAAACAGATGCATAAGGCGTTAGCATCACTCGGCCACGGAATCCCATCCCGTTCAGGTCTTCCCCACTGCGAAAGTTATTCAGCGTGAAATTCATCCCGATCATCTTCCGGGCGGCATCCCCATGCTGATTCATCCAGCCGCGTT